>NZ_JAQEUJ010000025.1:513-37552 GCF_027695515.1 Coprococcus sp. LG101-27 | reverse complement strand
ATTTTCAGGGTTTGTTGTCTATTGTTCAGTTATCAATGTTCATTTTTGTTGTTGCCGTTTCATGCGATAGCTTTTATATTATATCAAAGTGTTTCATGTTTGTCAACAACTTTTTTTATTTTTTGTTCTGCATTTAAAACTTTCATTTCTCATGCATCAGCTTGTTTATAATAACATCCGTTTTCCTGAATGTCAAGCACTTTTTTCGACTTTTTTCACATTTTCTTGATCTGTATTTTACATTCAATATTATGTTTTATCGATTACTGCTTTTTAGCTTTGAACAAAACGGAGAAAGAGGGATTCGAACCCTCGCGCCGCTATTAACGACCTACTCCCTTTCCAGGGGAGCCCCTTCGGCCAGCTTGGGTATTTCTCCAAAACGTCCGTTATTTAATATACACGATTCTTTCTTTTTTGTCCAGTACTATTTTCAAGTTTTATATATTACTCACTTACAAGATTAAATTCCACTCTCATGTGGAATTTAATCTTGTAAAATAATGTAACTTCAAAGGCAAATCTTACCTTTTTTCATTTCACCTTTTTACTCCCCAAAAACCAAGCCGAACAATAAAAAAAGCAGAATATATTGTTCTGCTTCAACCGGAGAGGGTGGGATTCGAACCCACGCGCCCTTTCGGACAAACGGTTTTCAAGACCGCCTCGTTATGACCACTTCGATACCTCTCCGCATTTATTAAGTTGTTGCTGTGTATCAGCGACAAGATAGATAATATCATAGTGATACATTATTGTCAACACTTTTTTTAAATTTTTTTCAATTTCTTTTTTTGATCAGGCTTTCTGCTAATATCAGATCTTCTGGCGTTGTAATCTTTATATTCTCATACGAACCTTCTACCAACTTTACTGCACAGTTTTCCATACGCTCTACAACCATCGCATCGTCTGTTATCCCTGTTTCATTTTCTTCATTTTCCATCAATTTAAAATATGCATGACGAATCAATGCAGTCTCAAATACCTGCGGAGTCTGAATACACCACACAAATCTTCGTTCCGGTGTATTTACTGCGAAATCATTCTCATCTACAATCTTTACCGTATCTTTCGATGGCATTCCTGCCACACATGCCCGGTATTCTTTTACCGCCTGGTAAGTTCGTTCTATGATCGATTCATCAACAAACGGACGCGCTCCATCATGAATAAAGACATAACCTTCCGGTTCTATTTCTCTTAGTGCTTTATATACAGATTCATACCGTTCTTTTCCACCAACCACAATTTTGTTAACTTTTGTGATTCCATAAGCTTCTATAATATTTTTCCGGCAATAATCAGTCTTACCTTCTCCTGTCACAAGAACAATTTCATCAATAATCGGAGATGCTGCAAATGCAGCAAGAGAATAGTAAAGTACAGGCTTTCCGCATATTTCCAGATACTGCTTCTGTATTTTTGTACCCATCCGGCTTCCTTTTCCTGCTGCCAGTACTACTGCTGTACATTTTTCCCTGTTCATATTATTCTCTCCTTTTTACCTGCATTTCGTGGATCGCCCACTCTATCTTTCGCCAAGTTTCAGATTCGGGACTGCATTCAGATCCCATCCATGTCTGGTTCCATTTATGTATTCATAATAAGCCGCCACACCGATCATTGCTGCATTATCTGTACAGAAAATCGGTGACGGATAGTAAAATTCTATTTCATTCTTTTCACATGCCTGTTTCATTGCTGCACGAAGACTACTGTTTGACGCCACGCCTCCCGCAATTGCAAACTTATTAAGTCCATATTCTTTTACTGCATGCATTGCATTGTCTACCAGCACATCAGTAACTGCTTTCTGGAAGGATGCAGCAATATCAGCACGGTTGTATTCAATCCCTTTCATCTTGCAGCCGTTAATATAGTTTAAAACTGCTGACTTCACGCCACTGAAGCTGAAATCATATGGGGAATCTTCGATATGCGCACGTGGAAATGGGATTGCATCTGGATCCCCCTCTTTTGAAAGCTTATCAATCTTCGGTCCTCCCGGATATCCCAGGCCAATTGCTCTAGCCACTTTATCAAAAGCCTCTCCTGCCGCATCATCTCTGGTTCTTCCAAGAATCTCATAAGTTCCATAATCCTTGACGCATACGAGATGCGTATGTCCCCCAGACACAACAAGACACAAGAACGGTGGTTCCAGTTCCAGATTCTCAATATAATTTGCAGAAATATGCCCTTCAATATGATGAACTCCAACAAGTGGTAACTTTTTCGCATATGCGATTGCTTTTGCTTCTGCCACACCGACAAGAAGCGCACCAACAAGCCCCGGACCATAAGTTACACCGATTGCATCAATATCATCCAGTGTAACCTCTGCATTTTCCAGAGCCTCTTCTATTACCTGATTAATCTTTTCAATATGCTTTCTCGATGCGATTTCCGGAACCACACCACCATATAATTTATGTAGATCTATCTGTGATGAGATCACATTTGACAACACCTGTCGTCCGTTCTTTACAACGGCTGCTGCCGTTTCATCACAGGAACTTTCAATTGCCAGTATTAATATATCCTTTTTCTCTGTATCCATATTTTTCCTTCTCTCTACTGCTTTGCTTATTCCGGGAAATCCAGTTCTGTTGTCATACGGTCTTTTCCTGCGATCGCATGTGGAAAGATTGCCCGCACTTCATCCATATATTCTTCCGGATGGCGCAGGGACGGGCTGTAATGCGTAAGCCACATTTCTCCTACCTCCGCCTCTTTTGCCAGGTTTGCTGCCTCATAAAAGGTCATATGCTTATATTCTACTGCCTTTGCCGCTTTTTCTTTTTCTCCGTACATTCCTTCGCAGATAAACAGGTCTGACCCTTTTGCATTCTTCCGGATAGAATCCGTCGGTCTTGTATCTGTACAATAGGTAAGCTTAATTCCTCTTCGAGGTGGTCCAAGGACCATCTCCGGCGTCAGTATTCTTCCGTCAAGCTCTACTGTCTCACCTTTTTGAAGGTGTTTCCAGTATTCCTTCGGGATTTTCTGTTCTGTTGCCCTCTGCACATCAAATTTGCCGGCACGGTCGATCTCAATCGTATAACCGTAACAGATCACATTATGTTTTACACGAAATGCTTTCAGACGATATCCATCCATCTCAAAAATCTGTTCTGGCTCTGTAATTTCTCTATAGTGGATTTCAAATGGCAGTTCCGGCGCGATCACTCGCAAAGAACTCACCACTCTCTCCAGACCTTTCGGTCCAATCAGAGTAAGCGGTTCCTTTCTGTCCGCATTTCCCATTGTAAGAAGAAGTCCCGGAAGTCCGCTGATATGATCTCCATGATAATGTGTAAAACAAATTACATCGATCGGTTTAAAACTCCATCCCTTCTCTTTTAACGCAATCTGTGTGCCTTCACCACAGTCAATCAGCAGCTGGCTGCCGTTATATCTTGTCATAAGTGCGGTCAGCCATCGATAAGGAAGCGGCATCATTCCACCGCTTCCAAGCAAACATACATCTAACATTCTAACTCCTGTTCTCCATATACCGGAATCTGGAAAGATGCTATCCAGGTATCATAACATTCCTCACAGATATCAAATCGATGGAGTTCTCCGTCTTTGTGCGAAAAATATCCCCATCTTTTTTCAACTGTAAGCATCTCTTCCTCCGGTATTCCATTTTTTATTGTGATTTCTTTTTTACATTTATTGCACACAATCTTTGTGACTGTATTTTTTTCTGTCTGAATTTTTTTATAATTACGCATCTTACTTCCTCCTGAGTATCTTTGCAAAAAAGACTGCCATTTCATTTTTCATCTCTTTCTATGTTCAGGTACATTATAACGTCACAGACTGACGCCTTCCAGTGGGAAGTCTTGTATATTCTTGCGATTTCTTCCATTTTCTAAACCATACGGCTCATCAGGATTGCATCTTCCGGATTTTTCCCTCCGTAATAGAACTTTCGCTCTCCATCGATTCCAAATTTGTTTTTTTCATAAAAAGCAATCGCTGTCTGATTACTCTTACGGACATCAAGAAGCATTCTTTTCAGTTGCTTTTCATGGCAGATCTGTTCCATAAATCCAAACAGCATCTGTCCAATTCCTCTGCGTCTTTCAGATTCAGCAACTGCAATTCTTGCAATCTCGCATTCATCCAGAACATAATAACACAGAAAATATCCCAGCAGGGTATCCCCTTCCATTGCTGCCGCACAAAAAGTATGCTTCTGTCTGACAGTTGATCTCACTTCATGATAACTCCACGGATCCGGAAATACGTCTGTTTCCATCTGCGCCACCTGTTCCATTCGTTCTCTGTCATTTTCTGTTATCAAAGTAATTTCTATGCCATCTCTATTACTCATGTGTTTTTTCTGCTTTCAGACGTTCTTCTCTTTCCCGTTCTGCCTGTGATACACGCAGATAATCCGGTTTGTGTTCCATTGCGGTTTCTGTTTTTCCTTCTTTATAATACTGAATTCCAAGCATACCGACTGCTGCAGCTCTCTGCTGGTTCATATGTGCCGGTGCAAATGCAATATCATGATTCGTCATCAATTCCTTCTCCAGCCTGTCTTTATGCACCGGTACACCGTCTCCAAGAAAGATCACTGGTTTTCCATAAGTACAAAGTTTTTTGGCAAGTTCATCGATTTCGACTGCCATCTGTGCTTCCAAAACCTGCAGTTTATCACCGTCCATCTGATAAATACCAGTATATACCTGATTTCTTCTTGCATCCATGATCGGACAAATGATCCTGTCTGTATAACACAGATTATAAGCAAGTCCGTCTACTGTCGGAATGTGAATCAAAGGCTTCTTCAGTGCCAGCCCCAGTCCCTTTGCAGTTGCTGAACCAATTCTGAGTCCGGTAAATGATCCCGGTCCTCCTGCTACCGCAATCGCATCAATCGTATCCAGATTCATATCCGTCATCTTCACGATTTCATCCAACATCGGTAATAAGGTCTGTGAATGTGTCTTTTTATAATTGATCGTATACTCTGCAATCGTTTTGGAAATTTCGTTTTCTTCTTCAACTACTGCGACAGTTGCAACAAGTCCCGAACTGTCTATTGCTAAAATGCGCATATTATTCTCCTCTTTTCTCTACCGTAATCCGGCGGAAATCAAATCCCTGTTCCAGATCTTTTTCTATCGTGATCTCTGTCCGGTTCGCCGGAAGAATCTCATCGATCAGGTTCGCCCATTCGATCAGGCTTACACCGTCTCCATATACATAGTCTTCAAAACCAATCTCGTCCATCTCTTCAATGTCACCAATCCGATACACATCAAAATGATAGAACGGAAGTCTTCCGTCATCATATACCTGGACTATGGTAAAGGTTGGACTGCTGATCGGTTCTTCAATCCCCAGTCCTTTTGCCAGTCCCTGGGTAAATACGGTCTTTCCGACGCCGAGATCTCCTACCAGTGTATAGACTTCTCCTGCTTTTGCATGACTCCCGATCTTCTTACCGAGATCATAGGTTTCTTTGGCACTTCTTGTTTCAATTATCATCTTCTGGTCTGCCTCCTAATTTGCACTGACGTGTCTGATATTGACTTTCTTGGCTGGCATATGTGTAGAAATCATCTGCACTGCTGCCGCATACTGTTCTCCCAGGGATTCTCTTGGAAAAATCAGTGCTCTTACCTTTGTTACATATATAATTACAGACTGACCGGTTGAAACTGCCTTCCGGAAATCTCCCCATTCATTAAGCACACTTTGTTCATCCTGTGAAATGCGGATTCCTTCTTCGTTAAGTTCATAACTAATCGGTTTCTGAAACATCGGGGAGCGCATTACCTGTTCTGCCGCACGTGCTTTTAAATGAAGTGGGTTTCCGATCAGAAAAATTGCGGCAAACAAAAAGAACGTTGCTGCTGTACTGTAGCTTCCAAACATGCATTGTCTGATTCCCAGCACCAGTGTTACACCACCGAAAATCACACCAACGATTCCACTAAGGCTTGTGTAGGAAGTATAGAGCATAAAATCAAACATGGCTTTTTTTGTCATTTTTACTTCAAACTTTATATTCATTCATTTTCCTCCATATCAGATTAAGTCACACCGATTATATCATACCGAATCTTTGGAAACAAGTCGTTACTGCTCACTCCGGGTTTAGAAAAACACTGTCTTTTCTTAACTTGTACTTGTATTTTATATACGCCTGCGCTATAATGTGTTCAAATGAACAAGGAAATTCTTCGGGGTAGGGTGACTTCTTATCGCTATAGTATAAGCAGAATTCCCAACCGGCGGTTACAGTCCGCGACCTGTCAGATTTCTGACAGCTGATTTGGTGCAATTCCAAAACCGACAGTAAAGTCTGGATGAGAGAAGAAAAAGTGATTTTGCAAATAATCCCCCCGACGTATTACGTCGGGGATTTTTTTGCATAGGCTTTCGAAGATTTTCCTCCTCAATTCATCTGATTATGTCAAGAGAAAAGGAGAGAAAAAATGAGTACAGATGTAATGACAAACCCAAAAACAACAACGAAAGAAAAAAAACGTATCAGCACAAAGGTAATTGCACAGATTGGTGTGCTCGGAGCAATTGCTATGGTTCTGATGTTATTTGATATTCCACTTCCATTTGCACCAACCTTTTACAAAATTGATTTCAGTGAAGTTCCGGTCCTTGTCGGAGCATTTACCATGGGACCTGTAGCCGGCGCTTTGATCGAACTGGTCAAAATCCTGTTGAACCTCCTGATCAGAGGTACATCAACAGCTGGTGTTGGAGACCTCGGAAATTTCCTGATCGGATGTGCAATGTGTATTCCGGCTTCCCTGATTTATCAGAAGTTACATTCTCGCAAGGGTGCGATCATCGGTATGGTAACAGGAACTATTTTTATGACAATTGTCGGATGTTTTATCAATGCATACCTTCTGCTTCCGGCATACGCTGCTGCATTCCATATGCCGATCGACGCACTGGTTGCCATGGGAACCGCAGTCAACAGTCATATCAACAGTCTTCTGACTTTTGTTTTACTTTCTGTTGCACCTTTCAATCTGCTGAAAGGTTTCCTGGTATCATTGATCGTATTCCTGATCTACAAAAAGATCAGCCCGATTTTACAAATGGGACGCGAATAGATTATAATTTTACAAAGCAGCAAAAGGGGTTCGTTATGAGCCTCTTTTTTTATGAAACCAAAAAACAGAGAGAAGTCTGCCCAAACCGGCATTCTTCTCTCTGTTGAATTTCTTTTGATTATAAAGTATCGTTTCTTCTTACATATCCTGGTTTTTCCGGATCTGCAATCAGTTCCTTTGCATGGACAATCCTTGCACTCTTGTCCACTACCTGTGCTTCGATCCGTGCATCCGCTCCAATTACAACTCCCGGAAGGATAACACTGTCTTTGACAACTGCACCTTTCTTAATTACACAGCCACGTCCGATTACCGAATTCTCAACAGTACCCTCGATTAGACATCCATTGGAAATTACTGACTTCTTGACACTTGCTCCTTCGTAATACTTTGTTGGGCAGGAATCATTTGTTCTTGTGTAAATTGGCCAGCTCTTATCAAACAAAGTCACTGCATTCTTCATATCGATCAGTGATAAGTTTGCATTATAGTAGCTCTTGAAATCTGTGATAGATGCAAAGAATCCTCGATGTGACACTCCACGTATATCCAGTTCACTGCAAGCCATATTCACAATATCATTAAGTGTGAACATGGAAGAAATCTTTCTTCCCTTTTTGACCAGTTCCATGAACAGATCTTTGCGCATTACATATGTATCCATGAAAATATTACGGTTTTTCGCGTTGCCATGGTTCGGTTCTAATGAAAGAACACCTTTCTGCTTGTTCAGATTAAGTGTTGAACAGTTCAGATAGTATTCTTTTGCATTATCCACACTGTGATATAACAGGGTAATATCTGCACCGGATTCAATATGTGTCTTAAGTAATTCATCATAATTCTGTGTATAAATCATATAACTTGGCGCAATAACTACATATGGATATTTTACAGCTTCAATGCACTCCATATTTTCTTCATATGCCGCCAGGTCATTATTGTATACACTCCATTCTGCATTTTCAAAATCAGAATAAAGAATATGAAGACGTCCACTCTTTGAGTTGATATTGTAATGACGTCCTGTTCCAAGATGTTCTGTAAGAGAACGTGGTTTTCTTCTTACATAAACCTGAATATGTTCGATTTCACTGTTGCTCATATTAGAGATTTGGAAATCAATAACTCTGTATCTTCCAAGGAATGAAACAGCACCAACCGGACGGTAATTCTGCATCTCTCCTACCCGGATATTGTTGCCGGCAAAACTTACGATTCCAAATGCCTGTGCCATATTACTCATCCCCCTTAACACGTTTTGATACTAATTCAATATGTTCGCTGTCTGCTGATCCGACAACTGCATTTTTGCCAATCTTTACGCCATCAGCCACAAGCGCTCTTGTTACAACTGCACCTTCTTCTACTTCAACGCCCGGCATCAGTACACTGTCAATAATCTGTGCGCCTTCGCCGACTTTTGCACCTGTAAACAATACAGAATTCTTGACTTTTCCATTGATCACACAGCCCTGGTTGATAAATGCTCTTTCAATCTCTGCTGTCGGACCAACATACTGCGGAAGCGCAGTTGTATCCTCTGTGTAAATCTTCCATGAATCATCATTCAGATCAAGTTCATTTTTATTGTTGATCAGATCCATATTTGCTTCCCACAGGGAATCGATTGTTCCGACATCTTTCCAATATCCTTTGAACTTGTATGCGTAGAGCTTTCTTCCATCATTCAGCATAGTCGGAATAATATCTTTTCCGAAATCATGATTGGAATCCTGATTTTTCATATCTGCAAGGAGCATCTTTCTTAAAAGCTTCCAGTTGAATATGTAAATACCCATGGATGCCAGATTGCTCTTTGGATTCTCCGGTTTCTCTTCAAACTCTACAATTCTTCCTTCATCGTCCGTATTCATAATGCCAAAACGGCTTGCTTCCTTCATCGGAACCTCAATGACCGCGATTGTTGCATCTGCTCCAGTCTCTTTATGATAATCAAGCATCTTATCATAATTCATCTTATAAATATGGTCACCGGAAAGAATCAGTACATATTCTGGTGCAAACATGTCCACAAAATCAATGTTCTGTGAAATTGCATCTGCTGTTCCTCTGTATACATCCAGGTCCGCATCTGCTTTTTCACGCGGTGGGAGTACATAGACTCCGCTGTTCTGGGCATCTAACCCCCATCTGCGGCCTGCCGCTACATAACTGTTAAGTAAAATAGACTCATACTGTGTCAGGACTCCTACATTATCAATTCCGCTGTTGGCACAGTTGCTGAGTGGAAAATCAATGATTCTGTATTTCCCACCATATGAAACCGCAGGTTTGGCTACTTTATTTGTAAGCTCGTGAAGACGACTTCCTCGTCCGCCTGCCAAGATCATAGCAAGCATATTATTCTGCTTCATAAGTGAATCCTCTCTTTCCTATTTGTCCTGTCTTATATTATACAATTTTTCTGTTAAATTTTCCACTTTTTTGTGCAAAAAATACATAAAAAATTATATTTTTATTATTATGATGTGTTCGAGGATTATGGGAATTGCGTAGCAATAGAGCAATCCGGTCACATCAGTGAGCAACAAAATTTACTTTCGACACTCATATCATCATTATTGTACTATATATGCTTTAAAATCCGAATTTATGTCTATTTTCTTTCCATATTTTCCCCATTGCATATTCATACGTCTTATCAAAGACAAAAAGTATAAATTGTCCGAATACAACAGACATAAGCATTATTCCTTTTACGGTCTTTTTTTCAGATAACATACTCCAGAAATATATTAAACCCGGAATATAAAATACATTAAATACCAGATATTTCATGAGCCAGAAAAAGTTACGGCTTCTGATCCATCCAGAAGCTCTTCCAGAAAAATGCCATATTGTTTCTATAATTAGAATATAAAATCCCATAAATGCATAGGAAACCACATATAATTTATTCGGAGACAGAAGGATTGCCAGCAAAATTCCAGCCAGTAAAAAGCCTGCCCCGCTTTTCAATCCAAATTCCTGAATCACAATCCCGACAAAGAAGGACGCCGCCGCCAGTAAAAAAAGGGTATTCGTTTCGATCACACTGCCAAGCGCAATCCCCACTTCTGTCAGTGCAAGCATAACGCCTGCAAATGCAATCTTTTTTGTATTTAGATGCATGGACACAGATCTCCTCCCATACATTCACATAATGAATCTGCGATCCACAGATCACAGCACATATTTCCAGTTCCACACGGAGAGGAATTACGATTGCCATATCCCTGACCAAACGGATTACTATTATATCTCTGTGCTCCCCAGTTCAGCTGGTTCATCAGCTCTCTGTACTGCGGGTTATTCGGGTCCATATTCACTGCCTGCGCAGCATAATCCCTTGCCAGCACATTGTTACCGACGCCTGCGTTGGCCATGGAACTTGCATAATACCACTGTGCCGTCCGGTCATTCATACGGTTCAATACATTGATCGCATCCTGATATCTGCGGTTATTGATAAAATTGAATGCCGCCTGCATCTCCGGATTCATATTATTGTACTGCTGATATCTGCCATTGCCATAAGATTGATTCCCATAGGAATTATTACCATAAGAATAGTTCCCTGAACCCGCGCCGTATCCGTAATTATATCCTCCATTCGCCCGCTCTTTCATAATTTCATCATAAGCTTCCTGTACTTCTTTGAACTTTTCTTCAGCAAGATCCCGAAGCGGATTATCCACATTGGCATCCGGATGATATTTCCGGCTCAGTTCTCTGTACGCCTTTTTTATCTCCTCTTCCGACGCATTTGGTGATACGCCAAGCACCTCATAAGGATTCTTTGTCATCTTCCTTTTCCTCGCTTTTCTTTTCTTGTATCTTTCTGTAATGTTTCCATACGCCATCATACAGGATATTCCGCAGGATATCCACGTCCAGTATACATGGCAGAATTTCAAAATTTCTTGCGCATTCGCCGATCATCATGCACAGAATGTCTCTGCATCTTTCTTCATATCCGGCTTCTTCATGCATCTTTTTTAATGGATTATAAGTTCCTTTTTCCAGGTCCTTATCCAGATCTTCGTAAGCATCCATAATGTAAATATATTTGCCCAGATAGAAACCGATCCCTCGAAGCTGCTGTTCCCAGCAGTCTTCTTTATATACCATCATCTCTTCCATCAGCCGGCCAAAACAGCCTGCCGGATAGTCAACTTCCTGTATACCCTGACTTTCATATTCCGAAAGCTTTGCCATTTCTTCTCTGATCACACGACTCTGCCTTGGATATTTCCGAATTGCTTTTTCTACTTTTCGCTTCAAGGCCATACTCCCGAGAAGCCCTGCTACTTTCTTCTCATCCTTCCAATCATCTTCCAGATGATAATACGCCATGATCAGATTCATATCGGCCGCATACTCTGTGATCTCATTTTCCAGCATTGGCTGTGGCTTTAACGGATGCATCTTACAGCGATGGCTTTCTGCCTTTGTTTCACTTTCATATAAAGAAGTAAGTAAAATGATCACAAATGTCATATCATAGGCAAGCGTAAGCTGACCTGCGCTGCCATACTGTCTCTTCAGCGACTGACAAAGACCACAGTAATACGCTTTATATTTATGATAATCTTTTACTTTTAATTCCGGCTCATTCGCCGTCACATATCCGAACATGTATTACTGAATTCCTCTCATTGTAAGCTGGATCCGCTTCTTCTGTAGATCAACGCTCATCACCTTTACATCTACAACATCTCCTACGCTGACTGCTTCCAGTGGATGCTTGATAAAACGATCCGTGATCTGGGAAATGTGCACCAATCCGTCCTGATGCACTCCAATATCGACAAATACACCAAAGTCAATGACATTTCGCACGGTTCCTTTCAGAATCATTCCTTCCTTCAGATCCTTCATATCAAGGACATCCGTCCTGAGAATTGGTTTCGGCATCTCATCTCGTGGATCACGCGCCGGTTTTTCCAGCTCTTTGACAATATCCCGAAGGGTGATCTCTCCTATTCCAAGTTCTTCAGCGAGCTTTTTGTAATCTTTGATGGCAAGAGACAGACCTGCAAGTTTGCCGCCTGCAATATCTTCCGGCTTGAAGCCCTGCTTTTCAAGAAGCTTTCCTGCCGCCTCGTAAGACTCCGGATGTACACTGGTTCCGTCAAGTGGATTGGTTCCGCCCTGGATCCTCATAAATCCGGCACACTGCTCAAATGCTTTTGGTCCAAGTTTTGGTACTTTGAGAAGTTCTTTTCTATTCTCAAATTTTCCATTTTCTTCCCTGTAGGCAACAATATTTTTCGCAAGGGTTCCGGAAATACCGGAAATATAAGAAAGCAGCGGAGCCGATGCAGTATTTAGGTCCACACCGACTTTATTTACGCAGTCTTCTACCACACCGCCAAGTGCTTCTCCTAATTTTTTCTGGTTCATATCATGCTGATACTGCCCGACACCGATCGACTGCGGATCGATCTTTACCAGTTCGGCAAGCGGATCCTGAAGACGTCTTGCGATGGATGTCGCGCTTCTCTGCCCGACATCGAATTTTGGGAATTCTTCTGTAGCAAGTTTACTTGCTGAGTACACAGATGCTCCCGCTTCATTTACGATCACATACTGCACTTTTTCCGGAATCTCTTTTAACAGTTCTACAATAAACTGTTCTGATTCTCTGGATGCTGTTCCATTTCCCAGGGAAATCAAAGAGATGTGATACTTTGGAATAATCTTTTTCAGCAGATCTTTTGCTGCCTGGATCTTCTTCGGAGTCGTAGGCGCTGTCGGATAAATTACAGTCGTGCCGATTACTTTTCCGGTCGGATCTACCACAGCAAGCTTGCATCCGGTACGGAATGCAGGATCCCATCCAAGCACAACCTGTCCGACGATCGGCGGCTGCATCAGAAGCTGCTCCAGATTCTTTCCAAACACAAGGATTGCGCCATCTTCTGCTTTTTCCGTCAGTTCGTTTCTCAGTTCACGCTCGATCGCCGGTGCGATCAGCCTCTGATAGCTGTCGGCCACAACCTCTTTCAAAACCGGTGTTGTGTATGGATTATCCCTGCGGATCACTTTCTTTTCCAGATAACGGAGAATTTCCTCTTCCGGTGCTTCAATCTTAACACTCAGGAATTTTTCTTTTTCTCCACGGTTGAGTGCCAGCACACGGTGTCCGGCTACTTTGCTGACCGCTTCTGTAAAATCATAATACATCTCGTATACAGATTCTGCTTTTTCGTCTTTTGCAGCAGAAACCAGCGTACCCTTTTTGAACGTCAGATCGCGGATCCTCTTTCTGTAATCTGCCTCATCTGAAATATTTTCTGCAAGAATATCTTTCGCACCGTCAATCGCTTCCTGCACATTTTTCACGCCCTTTTCTTCAGAAACATATTTTTCTGCCTCTTTTTCCAGGGGCTCCTTACTATTCTGAAGAGAGATCAGAACCGCCAGTGGTTCCAGACCTTTTTCTTTTGCAATTGTCGCACGGGTCCGGCGTTTGGGTCTGTACGGACGATAAAGATCGTCCACCAGAACCTGCGTCTCTGCTGCCACGATCTGTGCTTTCAGCTCAGGTGTTAACTTGCCCTGTTCTTCAATACTTGCAAGAACCTGTTCTTTTTTCTCTTCCAGGTTCCGCAGATAGGTCAGTCGTTCATATAATTTACGAAGCTGTTCATCATCCAGTGTACCGTGTGCTTCTTTTCTGTAACGCGCAATAAACGGAATGGTATTTCCTTCATCGATCAGCTTTACAGCCGCATCTACCTGCCACTTTTTTACGCCCAGTTCTTCTGTTATTTTCTGGTTAATATCCATTGATATCCAATCCTCTCTTTTTGTTCGCTATGGATTTAATGATACCATGTCATCTCTTATTTTTCAATTCCCGTTAAAATTACAGAGTTCGCTCGGTTTTCTTGTCTTTTTCTATTAAATATGCTATACTACAGTTAATCTGACTGAAAAGTTTTAAGAAAGGATTAACCAAATGTCAAGCGATATTGAAAAAGAACCTCTGTCCAGACAACAGAAAAAATCAAAAGAAACCAAAGCACGTATCTTTCATGCAGCCAAGACAATTCTGCAGAAGCAGGGATACGATCAGCTTTCCATAAAAAATATCTGTGATGAAGCAGGTGTCTCCAACGGCAGCTTCTATCATCATTTTAAAACCAAAGATGATCTTTTATCTTATTATATTGAAGAACAGCCAAGCATCAATCCGGATCTTCTGGATACGCCGGAAGATGCAGATGAGGCAAAGATCGGTATCATCCACGTTTATCTGAATTACGCACAGTACTGCCGGGAACTCGGAGTAGAATTCATGTCCAATTACTACACACCGCGCAACCAGGCACTGAACCCAACGATCCGTACCGAGCGACCGTACCCAATCCTTACCGTAGAGAATTATCTTCGCAAAGCGATTGATGCCGGCATCATTGCGCCAAAGATTTCCCTGGATGAAATCTGCACTGATATCCGTATGCTGGTTATCGGAAATGTATTTGAATGGTGTCTGCATAACGGAGAGACTGATTTTGAAGGTAATATCCGCCGTTCGATCGGGCATTATCTGGATGGCATTTTCTGATTTCACAGATATACCACAGCGTAAAATGAATTTTTCATATTCCTTCGCTGATTTTTTACAGCACATATTTTCAAAAAAGGTGTCATGGATTTTTATGTCCATGGCACCTTTTCGGCTTATCTGTTGTTATATAAACTTGTACATCGTTGTTGTTTCGTAAGTTTCGCCCTTCTTGCATACCGGCCCGGCAAAATTCTCTTTATGGATTGCATCCGGGAAGAACTGTGTCTCGAAGCAGGCTGCCTGGCGTTTGTGGTAATGCGCCCCGCCTTTTCCTTTGGCATCAACAATAAAGTTGCCTGTATAAAGCTGCATTCCCGGAAGGTCTGTATAAACTTCCATAGTGATTCCGCTCTCTTCCGAGGACATCTCTGCCACTTTCGCAAATTCTCCTTTATTGTTCAGAACCCAGTTATGATCATATCCTTTCCCGAAATTCAGTGCTTCATAATCTGTCTCGATTTCTTTGCCAATTGCTTTCTTTGTGCGGAAATCCATCGGTGTTCCTTCTACCGGTGTGATCTCGCCTGTCGGAATAGACTCGGCATCGGCTCTGGTAAATGCATCTGCATCAATCCATACTTCCTGATCCAGTACATCTCCTGATGCATGTCCATCCATATTAAAATAGCTGTGATTTGTCATGTTGATCAGAGTATCTGCATCCGGAACTGCATGGTAAGCGCTCTTCACTGCATTGTCTTCTGTCAGAGTATATGTTACCTCAATATGTACAGCTCCCGGATATCCCTGATCGCCATCCGGACTGTCCAGTTCAAATGTAATATGATCATCTGCGGTTTCTTTTACCTTCCACATTCTCTGGTTATAAAAATCCATTCCGCTGTGGAGGTTATTGCCATTATCATTCTTTTCAAGCTGATAGGTCACTCCGTTCAGTTCAAAGGATGCTCCTCCGATACGGTTTGCACTTCTCCCGACAATTGCACCGAAGAACAGATCTCCTTCTTCATATCCTGCTGCCTCATCATATCCAAGCACAACATCACACGGCTTGCCTTCTTTGTCCGGTACGATCACCTGTACCAACGTTGCACCGTAATCGGATACTGCAATCTCCATTCCGTTTTTATTTGTGAGCGTATATAATTTTGTCTCATCACCTTTAACTGTTGCACCAAAATCTGTTACTTTCATTTCTCCTGTTCCGCCCTTTCTGTTAATTGTGCCTGTAAAACAGACATCTCTTTTACAGGTGTTATTGTACCATAATTTTTTTATTTTTTGCACCCTTTATCGTTGTTCTGTTATTTTGTGCATATTGCTGATATTTTTTATCATTTTGTGACAAAATTAACTTATTTGTCTATTTATTAACTTTGCTTGCAAGATTGTACTGAAATGCATACAATATCATTATAAGTGTGTCCATAGAGTTGGTCTATAGCATTCAGATGTTTTCCCTATAATTTTTCTTCATCTGATCTATGGACTGGCAAAAAAAGTTAAAGGAGAAAAAGCTATGAGTAGACTTGAAATCACTGCACCGGACAAAGCCCAGCTGGTTATCGAAGGGCTCTACAAAGATCTGGAGCGAAGAATCGAATCCAGTCCTCCGGGACTGTGTCCTGTAGACATGACTCGTGCTTTCCTGGAGATGTGTCATACACACACCTGCGGAAAATGTGTGCCGTGCCGTATTGGTCTGTGGCAGCTGAAGAACCTGCTGACCGATGTTCTGAACGGGGATGCAACTATGGAAACATTAGACCTGATGGAAGAACTTGCTCTGTCAATCATGGAAGGAGCTGACTGCGCGATCGGGTATGAAGCAGCTCATATGGTTTACAAGAGCCTGATGGGATGTCGTGAAGATTATGAAGAACATGTGCGCCAGGGAAGATGTACCTGCCAGTATGCACAGCCTGTTCCTTGTGTATCTCTGTGCCCTGCACACGTAGATATCCCGGGATACATCGCTCTTGTCGGAGAAGGACGTTATGCAGATGCGATCCGTCTGATCCGCAAAGATAATCCGTTCCCGACAACCTGTGGATTTATCTGTGAACATCCTTGTGAAGCACGCTGCCGTCGTAATATCGTGGATGATGCAGTCAATATCCGCGGGCTTAAGAGAATGGCTGCGGATTATGCAGGAAAGGTTCCACCTCCGCCATGTGCTCCATCTACCGGAAAGCGCATCGCTATCGTAGGTGGCGGTCCTGGTGGATTAAGTGCGGCTTACTATCTGCAGCTTATGGGACACCAGACAACTGTATTCGAGATGCTGCCTGAGCTTGGTGGTATGCTCCGTTATGGCATTCCAAACTATCGTCTTCCGAAAGACCGTCTGAACGATGACATCAACGCCATCCTCGAGACCGGCGTAAAAGTAGAATTTGGCAAACGTATCGGAACTGATATGACAATCCAGAGCCTGCGTGAAGAATATGACGCAGTCCTTATTACAATCGGTGCAAGTACCGATAAGAAACTTGGTATCGAAGGTGAACACTCAGAAGGTGTCCTTTCTGCTGTTCAGTTCCTTCGTGATGTAGGAAAGAACCAGAACCCGGATCTTACCGGACAGGAAGTAGCCGTTATCGGTGGCGGTAACGTATCTATGGATGCTGTCCGTACTGCAAAACGTCTGGGTGCTAAAAAAGTCAGCATCGTTTACCGTCGCCGCGTGGCAGATATGACTGCACTTCCGGCAGAGATTGAAGGTGCTGTTGCAGAAGGAATCGAAGTACAGACTCTGATGGCTCCTTCCCGCATCGAAACAGATGAAAACGGTCACGTAAAAGGAATCTACGTTACACCACAGATGATCAGTAAGATCAAAGACGGTCGTGCAAGTGTACGTCCGACAGGTGCTCCTGACGTATTCATTCCATGCCAGACACTGATCGTTGCGATCGGACAGGATATTGAATACCAGCACTTTGAAGAAGCCGGTGTTCCTGTACAGAGAGGTAAGATCTTAACCGAAAAATACGGCGGATTCGATAACATTCCGGGTGTATTTGCCGGTGGAGACTGTGCTTCCGGTCCTGCATCCGTAATCAAAGCTATTGCTGCTGCAAAAGTAGTAGCTGCTAACATAGACGAATACCTGGGATATCACCACATTATCAGCTGTGACGTTGAGATTCCTGAAGCGCGTCTTGATGACCGCCCGCCGTGCGGAAGAGTAAACATGACCGAGCGTGAAGCCTGCGAACGTGTCTGTGACTTTAACGGTGTAGAAAACTGCATGTCCGAGGCAGAAGCGAAACAGGAAGCCAGCAGATGTCTGCGTTGCGACCACTTCGGCTACGGCATTTTCAAAGGAGGTCGTGAAACATTATGGTAAATCTTACAATTGATAATATAAACGTATCTGTCCCGGAAGGTACTACTATCATGGATGCTGCCAAAATGGTGGATATCCCGATTCCAAAGCTCTGCTATCTGAAAGATATCAACGAGATCGCAGCCTGTCGTGTCTGTGTTGTTGAACTCGAGGGAATGGAACGGCTGGTAACTTCCTGCAACAACGTAGTAAAAGAAGGCATGGTAATCCATACAAACAGCCCAAAGGTTCGTACAGCCAGAAGACAGACTGTACAGCTTATCCTTTCCCAGCACGACTGCAAATGTGCTACCTGTGTCAGAAGTGGTAACTGTACTCTGCAGAGTCTTGCAAATGACCTGAACATCATCGAAATACCATTTAAGCAGCGTCTGGAAGAATTCCCTTGGGATAAAGAATTTCCGCTGATCAGAGACTCACAGAAATGCATCAAATGTATGCGCTGTATCCAGGTCTGTGACAAAATCCAGGATTTACATATCTGGGATGTGACAAGTACTGGTTCCCGTACTACCATTAATGTAACCGGCAACCATAAGATCTCCGAGGTTTCCTGTTCTCTGTGCGGTCAGTGTATTACTCACTGCCCGGTCGGCGCTCTGCGCGAACGTGATGATACAGAGAAAGTATGGGATGCAATCGCTGATGACAAGAAAGTCGTTGTTGCACAGGTTGCTCCTGCTGTACGTGCTGCATGGGGTGAAGCTCTTGGTCTTTCCCGTGAAGAAGCAACTGTCGGCAAGATCATGGATGCTCTGAAGAAAATGGGTATTGACTATGTATTCGATACCTCCTTCACAGCAGACCTTACTATTATGGAAGAAGGAAATGAATTCCTGCAGAGATTTACAAAAGGCGAATTAAATCTTCGTCCGATGTTTACCTCCTGCTGCCCTGGATGGGTACGCTTCCTTAAATCACAGTACCCACATCTGGTGCCACAGCTTTCAACAGCCAAATCACCACAGCAGATGTTCGGTTCTGTTATGAAGAGCTATTTTGCAGAATCCATCGGTGTGAAACCGGAAAATATGTTTACTGTATCTATCATGCCATGTGTTGCCAAAAAAGGCGAAAGTAACATGGAACTGTTCTATGGTGAATATGCCGGACACGAGACAGACGTTGTACTTACAACTCGTGAATTGACACGCATGATCCGTTCTGCACATATTGATCCTGCTTCTTTGGTTGATCGTGAATGCGATCCTCTGATGAAAGAATGGACCGGTGCCGGTGTTATCTTCGGAACAACAGGTGGTGTTATGGAAGCAGCACTTCGTTCTGCTCACTACCTTGTAACCGGACGTAACCCTGATCCGGATGCATTCAAGATTGTCCGCAATCCTGGTGGACAGCCAGGTGTTGTTGAAGCTGAGATCCAGCTTGGAGATGCTACTGTTCGTGCTGCTGTTGTCAGCGGACTCGGAAACACACGTAAACTGATCGAAGCAATCGAACATGGTGAAGTACATTATGATTTTGTAGAAGTTATGGCCTGCCCTGGCGGATGCGTCGGCGGTGGCGGTCAGCCAATCCATGACGGAGAAGAACTTGCACGGACACGTGGTGAAAATCTTTATTTCCTTGATAAGAATGCACCACTTCGCTTCTCACATGAGAACCCGGATGTACTCCGTCTGTACCGTGATTTCTTTGAGAAACCGCTTTCTCACAAGTCACATATGTTGCTTCACACGGATCATAACGCATGGGAGATGCCTAGATAAATCAAATTTTGCCCTCTAAAAGATTGTAACGAATATATAAATAATTTATGGAAGCCACGTATTCTATAAACTAAGATATAGAAATTGAGCCCTTCTATATCTCTAAAATCCAGAAATGGGAAATGACCTGCCATGTCATTTCCCATTTCTGGATTCAACAAACTAGTATATTCTTTTTATACCTTCTAAGCTCTGTCAGCTTCTTCTGTCATCTTCTTATAATACAGAATCAGATCTGCTGCCTGTTCATAGGACAACTCTGTAGTGCTGACCGAAAGATCATAATTCTTCGACATTCCCCATTCCTGTCCGGTATAATCCTTACGAAAAGCGCTTCTTTTCTCATCCACATCCTGGATCTTACGTTTCGCTTTCATTCTGCTTGTAATATGATCACGCTCTTTCACGCGTTCAATTCGTGTTTCCATATCTGCATGGACAAACACACTAAAAGCTTCTTCTCGGTTTCTCATCAGATAACCTGCGCACCTTCCCATAATAATACATGGTCCTTCTTCCACAAGCTCTTCAATCAGCTTAAATGGATATGGCTTCTTCTTCGGTTCTGCAAAATTCATTGCGATTGAATAAAGAAGGCTGTCCACCGGCTGTTCATCCAGATACTCCTGCATTTCTTTCTCGTATCCACGCATCTTTGCAATTTCAAACAGCTTCTCTTTATCGTAAAACGCATAACCGGTACGCTTTGCCAGCAATTCACCGATTTCATGTCCGCCGCTTCCATATTCCCGTCCGATACAGATAATTGTTTTCTCCATATTCTGCACACTCCTCTCTAATACAGGTGATAGAAAATCAATGAACCTACAACCGTCATCAATCCGGCCACTGCAATAGAAAGACTGCTCATTGCTCCTTCAATCTCTCCGATTTCCATTGCCTTTGCCGTTCCCATAGCATGGGAAGCTGTTCCGATTGCCAGTCCTTTTGCAATCGGATGCTCAATTTTGCAGAGCTTACAGATTCCCTCTGCAAACATATTTCCAATAATCCCGGTAATTACGATCGCAGCAACTGTAATCGTCACAATTCCACCAAGCTCTTCTGAGATTCCCATACCGATCGCTGTGGTAATTGATTTTGGAAGAAGCGTTACATAGAACTGCTTCTTCAGGTGGAACAACATAGAAAATACCCATACACCGGCAAGGCTGGCAAATACACCTGTTGTAATTCCTGCAATGATCGCTTTCAGATTCTTCTTAAGAAGATTCATCTGCTGATAAAGCGGAATTGCAAGACAGACTGTAGACGGTGTCAGAAGGTAGCTCAGTACATTCGCTCCCTTATCATAAGTATCATAATCAATTCCAGTCACTTTTAGCACGATAATTACAAAAACAATCGAAACAAGAAGTGGATTGAAGATACCAATTTTTAACTTTTTACGCAGAAAAATTCCTGCCTCATATCCAAAAAGACTGATCGCCATACAAAAAAAGGTCGATCCATGCAGCATATTACTCATCCTTCTTCTCCTCTTTCTTCAGTACAAACTGAGCAGTTCTTCCACTCACGCCCATAACCAGCACTGTTGTCACTACAATTGTAACCATAATCGGGACAAGAACCGGTTTTAAGTCTCCCCATGATACCATCAGACCTACTCCTGCAGGGATAAAAAGCATCGGCATGATTTCAATCAGAAATCCACCGGCCTCATCAACTGCTTTCAAAGGAATTACTTTTGTCTGCAAACCTGCCAGCAAGATCAGCAAGCCATAAATACTTGCAGGAACCGGTAGTGGAAGGATTGCATGCAAAAGCTCTCCTGCAAAAGAAATCAATATGATAATCAAGAATTGTCTTATAAATTTCACAGTATTACCTCCATTTATTTTATGTTCATTTTTTAACACATGTACCAGAATAGCACTTTTAACACTCTGCCTCAATAAATTTTTGCATTTTTATTGTTTTTTTGACAATATTCTCTCATTCCGATGCTAGAATGAAACTAAATTTACAGAAGTGAAGGGATGACTTTATGTATCATTTTATAGCCAATCCTAACGCCCGCTCGGGTCAGGGACTTGCACTATGGGAAAAGATTAAATTAAAGCTGATAGCAGAACATATAGATTACCAGATCCATTTTACACATCACCGGCATCACGCAACGGAAATTGCCGCCGAGCTTACCGCCTCCGGGGATCCTGTTACGATCGTTGTACTTGGTGGTGATGGAAGTGTGGATGAAGTAATCTGTGGTCTGCAGAATTTAAGCCTGGTTACCCTCGGTTACATTCCGATCGGCTCTGGCAATGATTTTGGCCGGGGACTTGCCCTTCCATCCGATACCATGAAAGCTCTGGATCTGGTACTTCATTCTGAACAGACGCGCAAGATCAATCTTGGTGTATTGCACTATCATGACAAGGTTCATCGTTTTGCCGTCAGTTCCGGAATCGGATACGATGCAGCTATCTGCCATCAACTTTGTATTTCCAGGGTTAAAGTCTTTTTTAACCGGCTTGGTCTGGGCAAACTTGCCTATGCAGCCTGCTCACTCTACCGTCTGCGCCGCTGTCAGCCAGATGAGATGGAAATTCTTCTGGACGATACCAAAAGTCTTCATTTTAAACGGGTTTTCTTTGCCTCTGCATTTAATCTTCCTTATGAAGGTGGTGGATGCAAATTCTGCCCGGATGCCAAACCGGATGATGATCTGCTGGACTTTATTGTGATTGCAGATGTTCCCAAAATTATTGCTCTTGCAATTCTGCCGACTGTGTTTTCCGGAAAGCATACCCGACTTCCAGGCGTACATATCTTCCGCTGTAAAAAAGCAGAAGTACACTCAAAAATAGCACTTCCGGTACATTCTGACGGCGAACCGATTTATCTCCAGAAGGATGTTTCGTTCTCTCTCGAATCTGAGACACTGAAAATTATTACATAAAAGAAGGGGACTTTTCTATGCTGTTGTTTTGGATTCTTTTAACTGTTGTTGTATGTTTTTTCTTATATTTATATATGATCATGCCGAATACTTCCCGCCGAAGCAAAATCCTCCCTTATCTCAAGCGGGATTATGCCCATCGCGGACTACATGATTCTTCCCGGCTGATTCCCGAGAATTCTATGCCGGCATTTCGTGAGGCAGTAAAACAAAATCTTGCCATCGAACTTGATATCCATCTCACCCGTGATGGAAAAGTAGTCGTATTCCATGACGAGTCTTTAAAGCGGATCTGCAATGCCGAAGGGACAGTTGAGGGTTCCACGTTTGATGCGCTACAGCACCTGCATCTTTCCGGAACTTCGGAGCATATGCCACTTTTTTCAGATGTCCTTCGCTATGTCAATGGGCGGGTTCCTCTTCTGATTGAACTGAAGCTTCCGGACAGCAATATGAAGCTCTGTCCTGCCGCATGGGATATTTTAAAGGATTATAAAGGACCTTATATGGTCCAGTCTTTCAACTCCCTTGGAATCCGATGGTTTCACAAGCATGCGCCTCAGGTTCTTCGTGGACAGCTTTCTTCTGCCCTGACTCGCACGAATCCGGAAAATCCTTTTCTGGCGCGCTTTTGTGTACAGTTCCTGCTGACCAACCTGATCTGTCGTCCGGACTTTATTTCTTATAAACTTGCAGATGCCGGCAATCCTTCCGTCTGGCTGAACCACTATCTGTACCGTATTCCGATGGCAGTCTGGACACTCCGCAATCAAAAAGCTTATAAAACTGCACGGAATAAATATGATATGTATATCTTTGAAGGTTTCTCCGTAAAATAGAGAATAGAAAAAAATATGAATGTTTTATGAAGTCTGTTGTCGAGAAAAATTTTTAATGTTATACTACCTCTAGTAACAAGAAAGAAACATCTTCACCCGAAGGAGCTGATTTTATCATGAGTCATATTTTAAAAAAATTAAAGACACTGATGCATACATACAGCCATGCATGGGTATTACTATATGCTTTTATTTATTTTCCATGGTTTACTTATCTGGAACGCCATGTGACCGACAATTATTTTGTAATCCATTCGATATTCGATGACTACATCCCGTTTTGTGAATATTTCATCATTCCGTACCTGCTGTGGTTTGCTTATATTGCAGTCACACTGGGATATTTGTTCTTTAATGATAAACAGGGATTTTACAAAGCCTCCGCAATCATGTTCAGCGGTATGACCATTTTTCTGATCATCTGCACGGTATTTCCGAACGGATTAAACCTGAGGCCGGAAGTATTTACGCGTGATAACTTCTGTATCGAGCTGGTTAAACGGATCTATCAGACGGATACACCTACGAATGTGCTTCCAAGTCTTCATGTATACAACTCTATTTGTTGTTACATCGCAATTTCCCATTGCGAGAAGCTTCAGCACTCCAGACTGATCCAGAAAGGATCTCTTGTTTTAAGCATTCTGATCATTCTGTCAACCATGTTCCTGAAGCAACATTCCGTAGTGGATGTAGTTGCTGCATGTGTGATGGCATATTTCATGTACTCACTAATTTATGCACAGGAAGGTGCAAAGTCACCACGGCTTGCACGTCAGGTGATTTAAACACTTATAATTATTTTGTTTGATCCAAAGAAAGGACATCGCATTTCGCAAAATCGAAAAGCAATGTCCTTCTTTTATTTCACCTTCCATGCACTAAACGCCGATGGCATGGAATATTCCTTTTGTATTTCTTCCGGATGTGCAAAGATCATCTCTTCTTTGCAGTTCTTCTCCAGTTCATCCACGATCACCTCATACGCAGTCATATGCCATTCAATATGGCTGAAAATATGCTTCGCATTCCGCAGCTTTTTCACACGGATCGGTGCAAGCCCGATAGATTTACTGTAAGCGGTTACTTCGTCCATCGTAAGCTTTCCGTCTAGATTCGGGAACTCATACATACCTGCAAGCAGCCCCTTATCCGGTCGTTTCCGGATTGCCACATGATCACCATCCTTAAAAATCAAAACGGTTCTCTCCTCAATCCTGCGCGCTTTTGCCTTTTTCTTCACCGGCAGTTCATTCTGGATTCCCAGCCTTTTCGCCTCACAGATTCCCGTAAGAGGACAGATTTCACACTTTGCCTCCCCATTCGGCACACAGACAATCGCGCCAAGTTCGATCAGCCCCTGGTTAAAATCCGATGCCGCATCTTCTGGGATCACCGGTTCAATCGCATTTTCTATCTTTGTCCTGACGGACGCTTTCATAATATCCGCATCGCTCGCCAGCAGTCTTGATACCACCCGGAGAACATTTCCGTCCACTGCCGGCTTTGGAATTCCATAGGCAAAAGAAGAAATTGCCCCTGCTGTATAATTTCCAATTCCCGGAAGCGCTTTGATCTCCTCATAATTTTCCGGAAATTTTCCTGCGTATTCTTCCTCGATCTTCCGCGCTGCTTTTTGCATATTGCGTACCCGGTTATAATATCCAAGCCCTTCCCAAAGCTTTAAAAGCTTATCCTCCGGTGCCTCAGCAAGATCTTTTACCGTTGGAAGCTCTGTCATGAAACGCTCAAAAAATGGCTTTACTGCTTCCACTCTCGTCTGCTGCAGCATAATTTCAGACACCCATACCCGATAGGCATTTACATGATGTCTCCACGGCAGATCCCGTTTCCGCTCTCTGTACCATTCCACAAGCAGCTCCGGTGCTTCATAAAGCTGTGGATTGGTAAGTACTACCGGAACTTCGTCCGCAATTGCAATGGAATCCTCTGTCACAAAACAGTCCTTTGCGATCACCTGAACTCCGTTTCCTGCTGCTTCCGCAAGAACATCTGCAAATTCTTTGTGCGTCCGTCTGTTTGGTGTAAAATAACGTACTCCTTTCATCTGGACCACAAAGAATACATACGCCTCGTATCCATCCTGTACCGCTGCTTCCAGCTCTTTTAAATGCTTCACCGCCCGCTCGCTCGGTGCATCCGGAAACCTTACCACGCCTTCTTCTTCCAGCGTAACCCCTTTCACTTCTATAAACGCTTTTTTCTCTTCATATTCCACATACAGATCAAACCTGGAATTCTTATAGGTAACTTCCGGTCTGACGACCTTCACATCCTTGAACCATCTCCCGGCTTCAATCCATTCCTGTACCACTTTGTTTGTCACCTGGGAATCCATATTGATCAGCCGGTCAGCTTTCCTGACACCGATCAGATCCCAGCCAGTCTTACGCTCTGCACTTTCAGACTTCTGGACAAGCACCTCTGCTCCCGGAACCAGAAGTTCCGCGCATCTCCCTGTATTCTTCACATGGACCGTCTCTTCTTTTCCATTTATTTCTATTTTTGCTATAAATCGATTAGGGCGCTTTAAAAAGCGCCCCTTTTGTATTCTCTCATATATCATATTATTGCTCCCGGTTTCCGGCTATCACAAGTGGAATCTGTTCATGCTCTGCTTTTCGGATATACTCTTTACTGATCTGCGAATCCGTAATGATCTTGTATACATCCTTAACCGGACAGATCACGGCTCAAATCCGCAACTCTTACTTTTCCATTTTCTGTTACTTTCTGTAATATATGATTCCGTCTTTCCTGTAACATTTTCCCCTCCACATAACAGACTATCTCAGATGTACTCTGACCGGTCCGAATTTTTTTGTTGCCAATGTCAAAATCGGTACAAACTTGTCCCCAAAATCCGGTTTTGGTACAATCAATGCCTTTTCTGTCTCATAATAAAATCCAATTGTCTTTGGTGTTGTAACTACCTTCTGGATCTGTTCCCATTCATAAGTTTCTTTTTTATCAGCAAACTCTACCTGGATACCTTCATCATTGAAAGTCATTTCATTCGGAACGTGATAACGTTCAATTCCTTTTACCTGCTTTTTAGAACGGTATTTCAGAAGCAATGGTGTATACGCAATAAACACAACCGCTGCCACCAGATAAAAAATAATCTGCACGGGTTTTATCTTTCCCATAGCCAGCATGATGATTCCCATAAAAGCAATCGCTGCTCCCAGAATATTTGTCAGAAAACCTGCCAGTTTCGAATAGGTATGCTATAACGTAAAGTCAAACAGGTATGTATCTGTCATCCGAACTGTAATTTTTTCTTCCGTAAACGCTTTCCTTTCTTTAATAGTTTTCACCCTTTCGTTCGACAACTATTCTCTATAAAACAAAAGTCCTCTTATATTGTAACACACAAGAGGACTTCATTCCATAAACAAATTATAACATTTTATTCCTCCGGTGCAGCTTCACCTGTACCTTTGTAGTGAGCCCATCCTTCCGGTGAGTAAATACCTTTCTGTTTCTTCTGCATGGACTCTTTACAGGACGTGCTGCATGGGATGCAGATAAATTCGACAAGCTGATACGTGACGCTAAGGCAACCTACGAAGCACAGTAACCGGACTTCTCCAGTACAAAGCAAAATATGCTTTTTCGATTCACTGAAAATACATATCCCATTAAATTCAAAAGCGGGGCAGTAAAAGGTTTGTCCTTTACTGCCCCGCTTTTCTTTTACCAATCTGTATACAGATCTATATTTCCGGATCCACTTCCGGTATCATATACTTTTCCAGCACCAAGTGACGTCTCTACAACTGTTCCTCTCGGGTAATCATCACTTGCCAAAACAATGTAACCATCGGCATCCCTGATTGTTCCGTCACTTGCTATATGGCGTCCTGGGATCGCAAGCCCTCCTCCCGGAAGTACCTTCTGAGAATAGTAAGTCTCGGTATGTCCATTATACCAGATCCTTCCCTTTGACGGGGTAAGACCGCCTGATGGGATCACATAGCCACCGCTTCCGGAATTGGAAGAATCGGAACTAGTATTATTCGATGAATTGTTGTTAGAAGGATTATTATTGCCAGAAGAACTGTTATTCCCCGCTGAACTGCTGTTCCCGGAATTATTGCCCGCAGATGTATTATTTCCGGCGGAAGCTGACGCCTGCTTTGTCTCTTCCTGTGCCTTTTTTGCCAACTGCTCATCCGCTTTTCTCTGGGCTTCCTCCTCCTGCTTTTTCTGTGCCGCACGTGCCGCCTCAAGCTGTGCATTTACCGTGGCAAGGTCTGTCGAAGTCTCTTCTGCTTTTGCCTGCAACGCTGCCTGTTCACTGTCCAGCTGGCTTTGCAGGTCAAGCAGTTCCTGCTGCCTGCTTTTCAGTTCAGCCTCCTGCTCTTCAATACCTTCACGTACTTTCACCATATTCTCCAGCATATCCTTATCGTACTTTGTAATATTCTGGATAAAGTCTACACGGTTCAGGAACTCTCCCATACTTTTTGCTTCACATATCATAGAAAGCAGTGTATCCGAACCATTTTCATACATGTACTTAATTCGAGTCTTCATGTTTGCATACTGTACTTCCTCGTTATTACGGGAAATCTGGAGCGATGCTTCCAAACGGAATACTTCATTATTAGACTCTTCAATTTTCACTTCTGTCTCAGCGATTTCATTGCTGATCGTAACCAGATCCTGGTTGATCCCTTCCAACTGACTCTGTAGATTACTGGTCTTATCTTCGAGGCTGTCCACCTCTTCTGCATGTACCGACATCCCCGACAGCGCGATACCGAATGCACAGATCAGAGAAAGTCCGCACTGTACGATTCGTTTTTTCTGCATTTTCATAAATGTAATCCTTTCTTGAATGTTTTGGGGTAACACTAAGATAGTATATACTATTTTAATCAAAAGAACAACCTTCTATTTTCTGGAAAGGTCTGTACACAGCCATTTCTTCCCATTTTCAACGTACAAAAAGCTTCTTCAGATGCCATTTTTCTCTAAGTGTATGACAGCAAAAAGGAACAGGCTTTTTGCTGATTTCAATCAGTTAAGCCTGCTCCCTTTTCAGCAGAGCCTATGCTGTCGGCTCTACAACTGTTTTACTTTTATCTTTTTTCACTCTGTATCCAGCAGTTGTTCTGCAGATGACCGGATCAAAGATCAGGAACATTGCCGGAAGGACAGTCAGTACTACGATCACACTGATGATCGCTCCCCTTGAAAGAAGTTCACAGATAGAACCGATCATATCAACCTGTGTATAACAAGTCACACCAAATGTTGCCGCAAAAAAGCTCAGTCCACTAGTAATGATCGATGGCATACTGATTCTGTGTGCAATCGCAACAGATTCTTTCTTACTTTTGCCTTTCATACGTTCTTTCTGATATCTGGTCGTCATAAGGATTGCATAATCAACGGTTGCTCCCAACTGGATTGCTCCGATAACGATACTTGCAACGAACGGAAGACTCTTGCCCTGATAGAACGGAATCGCCATATTAATCGTAATCGCAAACTCGATAACCGAAACCAGAATGATCGGAAGCGAGATGGATTTAAATATAAGCAAAATGATAATAAAGATTGCTGCGATTGAAATAACGTTAACCCTTGTCAGATCGATGTCTGTTACATCCTGCAGGTCTTTCATCAGTGGTGCTTCACCGATTACCATTCCAGACTTATCATAGGATTTTACAATCTTATCAATCTGTTTGATCTGTTTGTTGACCTGCGGAGTTGCAGACTCATACTTGGTACATACAAACATCAACTCGGTATCCTTACCCTGAAGCATACTCTTTACATCATCCGGGATCATCGATTCCGGAATAGAAGATCCAACGATGGAGTTAAGTCCAAGTGTCCATTTTACACCTTTGACATCATCAATTTCACTCATCATTGCCTTTTTCTCTTTGGCATCCATGTCTTTATCTACCATAACTATATGCATTGTACTCATATCAAAGTCATCTTTCAGTTCACTGTTTGCCACATTTGATGGAAGTGACTGTGGAAGTGACTGTGCAATATTATAATAAATTTTTGTATGATTATTGCCATAAATAGCAGGAATAAGCAAGATCAGGAAAGCAACGATCCATACTTTGTAATGTTTGGTGATAAATGTCGAAACCTTATCCATGCTCTTGATCAGCGGTTTATGCTTGGTTTTTTCAATCGGTTTATCAAAGATAAGAATCATTGCCGGAAGGATTGTTACACAGCAAAGCACTCCAATGATAACACCTTTTGCCATAACAATACCAAGATCACGACCAAGTGCAAATGTCATAACACAAAGAGCTACAAATCCTGCTACTGTGGTGACAGAACTTCCTACAATGGATTTGAATGTATTAGAAATCGCATGTCCCATCGCACGGTTCTTATCTCCCGGGAAACGGCGCTTGTTCTCTTCGTAGCTATTCAGCAGGAAAATGGAGTAATCCATCGTAACACCCAGCTGCAATACCGCCGTCAGCGCTTTTGTAATGTAACAGATCTCGCCAAGGAAAATGTTACTTCCCAGATTATATACAATTGCTACACCTATACTGATCAGGAAAAAAATCGGTACCAGGAAGGATTCTCCGGTAATTTCCAACACCAGAAAAGAAAGAATTGCCGCAATTACAACATAAATCGGGACTTCTTTCATTGCTACATTCTTGATATCGGCTACAACACCTGTCATACCTGCAATAAAACACTGTTTGCTGGCAATCTTACGCATCTCACCGACTGCATTCATTGCTTCGTCAGATGAAGTCGTATTGTCAAATAATGCGAGCATCAGTGTCGCATCTCCGTTGTAGAAGGCTTTTCTCAAATCGGATGGAATCATCTCTATCGGCAGTGAAAGATCTGCCACATCACCATACCATAATACTTTTTCGACATGATCAACCTTATTAAACTGATCTGCCAGCTTCTGGATATCTTTCATGTCCGTATTCTCTACAACAACCATAGCGAATGCACCCATACCATATTCATCCACCATAACGTCCTGTCCTTCTACTGTTTCCAGTGATTCCGGAAGGTAACTGAGCAAGTCGTAGTTAATTCTTGTCTTCGCCATTCCAATAAATGACGGAATCAAAAGCAGTATCCCCAGTAACAAAATTATAAATCTGTGTTTTGCTATCCATTTTCCCGCTTTGACCACAATAATCATCTCCCTGTCTTTACATTTTTATTCTATAGAATATTATACAAAAAAATGACTGATGGTCAATATCAAATAGTCACAATAATTTCATAATTAAAAAATGAATTTTGGTCATTTTTAGCATGGTTGATTTTTTATTATTTTCCAAAAACTATAAACTACAAAAAAACTGCTACTGGCAGTTTTTCTTGTACACAAACATACTAAAAAGAGTGTTTTTCTATAATATACCAGAAAAACACCCTTTGCTCTTATTTACGAATCGTAGATACAGAATAGACCAGAATTTTCATACAGATTTCTTTTTCCGGATCAATCTCTACTGTAAGGATTTCACCATCCCGTTCTTTTACTGTTGCGATAATCCCTCCCATTGTAAGAACCTCATCTCCAACCTTGATTGAATCATGGAGTTCCTGCATTTTTTTATTCTTTTTCTTTCCCGGAACTACCATCATAAAATAGATCACTACAAACAATAGTACCGCATACAATAAAATCATCATCTGTGCATTCATACTCTTATCCTGCCTTTTTTGCTTTATTATACTACTTCAGATAAGCTTCTACAATCTTTACAAACATTGCTGATCCTTTGTAGAGCACGTCTTCATCTACATTAAAGTGTGGATTATGATGAGGAACATCCGTATGCTTTACCGGATTAGAAGAACTAAGGAAGAAAAATGCTCCGGGTACTTTCTGTAAGTAGTATGCAAAATCCTCTCCTGCCATATTTGGTGCCGGAACTTTACTTACAACATCCTCTTCACCTACAACTTCTTTTGCGGCTTCAGTTACAAGTGCTGCCATCTCATCATTATTGATTACCGGAGGTGCTCCCCAGTCCATCTCAACTTCTGCTGTTCCTCTGAATGTTGCTGCTGTACTCTTTGCAATCTCTTCAATTCGTTTTGCAAGGTACTGTCTTATTGGCTCTTCCAGTGCCCGGATCGTTCCTTCGATTTCTACTTCGCTTGGAATTGCATTATAAGCAACACCACCATGGAAATAACCAATTGTTACAACTGCAGCTTTTACTGCGGAAACTTCACGTGCAATGATTTCCTGCAGGTTAATTACAATATGAGACGCCATTGTAATCGGGTCTGTTCCTTTTTCCGGAGTAGAGCCATGACAACCTGTTCCTTTTACATGGATCACAAATCTGTCAAATGACGCCATACAGCATCCAGGAGTAACAATTACCTTTCCTGCAGGGATATCTTTGTTGATGATACTTCCGATATGCTGTCCAAATACAGCATCTACACCATCCATTGCACCATCTTTGATCATAATCTCTGCGCCTTTGGATAATTCTTCCGCGGTCTGGAACAGAAGTCTTACATTTCCTTTAATTTCTGCTTTGTGTGCATTCAAAACTTTTGCAGCTCCAAGAAGCATTGCGATATGATTGTCATGTCCACAGGCATGCATCAGACCTTCATGTTTGGACTTATAATCGACATCATTTGCCTCCGTAATCTTAAGTGCATCCATATCTGCACGAAGTGCAACCGTCTTACCTGGCTGCCCACCCTTGATTTCTGCAATGATACTGCTGTCTGTTCCTGAACATTTATAAGGAATTCCGAGTTCATCCAATTTATCTGTTACATATTTCTGCGTTTCCGGAAGATCAAAACCAAATTCCGGAATCTGATGCAACTCTCTTCGTATTTTTACGAGTTCTTCCTGTAAACCTTCACATTCTTTCCACATACTCATGCTTATTCCCTCTTTTCTCTATGAATCTTTTGCTTTTTATTCATTTCCCACTAAGCAGTTTTCTTTTCTTTTACATATAACAGTCTTGCAAATCCAAGGCTTCCGAATACAGACACAACGATAAGTACCCATGCCGGAGGAGCGATCGTAAATTTAAGGATAAGCGGAAGTCCCATACCAAAGATGGCAACTTTAGGATATTTCAATGCATAGGTTCCAAAAGTTCCTCCGAAAATTGCACCTGCTGCATATTTTGTAAGAGCGGATACAATAACATCTGGAAGTACGGATACAACTGCTGATCCTACTAAAACAGCTGCTGTTGTAGCGATCAGGTTTGTAATAATAGAACCACAGATTGCCATTGTAGAAGCCACCTCTGCCTGAAGCGTTCCCGGTTCACTCTCCGTCGTTTCAAGAGCCATTGTTGCACATGGAACTCGCATGTTACCGATATTTCCTGAAAGGAAACTTAAATATGTACCAGTAAGTCCAAGAGCTGCATAGTAAGAAATTGGTTCAACAACATAGAATGCACCAAATGATAATGCAACCATTCCCCATCCTGCAAGTACTACTTTCGGATCCGGCCAGCAGTTATAGGTAATACACAGCCAGATAACCGGTATAAATGATGTAAATGCTGCGAGCAGGTTTGTAGGAGTACCGATTCTAATACTATTCTTTTTCCATTCTGACATTAATTCTTTATTTTCCATAATCATACCCTCCTATGCTCCAACTGCCATATCATAGATGATTGCAAATAACATTCCGATGATCATTGCAATACCAAGATTGTACTCTCTGATTTTTGGAACTTTCTTTGCTACAAATTTTTCAAGGATTGCCATTCCGATAATACCACCGGCAACGGCTGCTGCATTTCCCCATCCTTTACCAATTTCGTTGACATCCAGATAACCGAAGATACCAAGTGAACAGGCCCCACTCATTACAACCAGCCATTTTGAATCGCCACCGCTCATCTTTGTTCTTAAGTTTTCAAGTGCAGGTGTAAAAAGACCTGTTACAACCAGCCATCCGGCTCCGTTGAGTGCCATTACGAACCAGCTGACAGCCATAACTTTCAGTGTAAATCCAGCTCCTCCAAGCTCTGCGCCTGCCGCCTCAGCACCAAGCGTTGCTGCAGTAAGCTCTGTCGGTGCTGCACCAATGATGGAAAGTCTCTGCCATGCCATTGGACCTCCGATCGAAGTCATAAGACCAACCATTACGATAAATACACCAAGTGCAGGTCCGATTGCGGAAATGAGACCGACTCTGAATGCTGTCTTCGGCACTGTTGCCGGAATGTTTGCCTTCACTGTCATTTTCTTTGCCATTCGGATATAAAGAACAGCCTGGACAAATGCAATTGCTACAGTAATACCACAAAGCAAATACACGATCATTGAATTAGAAATCTCTACATAATCCATATACTCTCTTCCTTTCTTCTTTCATGTTCCTTTTTTGTTATCCAGTTTCCTCTTGTTGATGATAAGTTTACAACTTAATAACTTTGCTTTCTATATATATCATGTACAAATTTATCTTGATTTTTTTATATTCGACATCATTTTTTTGTATTTGTGATATAATTATTTTATCAGTTTTTGTATTTAAGATACAATTTTATTACAAGGAGACTAAAAATGACTGTCGAAGAACTATTACAACTGCCAACTATTAAGGGATTAAAACTTATTTCCGGAAATCTCGGTGTACACAGAGAAATCTCCACAGTAACCGTCGTTGATACTCCGGATGGCTTCCAGTGGTTAAAAGGAAATGAAGTTGTGATCACAACGACCTATGCCCTGGAAAAGACGCCTAATTCTTTTCTTGATTTCATCAGCAAGCTGTTGTCAAGAAATATCAGTGCACTAATTGTCAAATCGGACCGGTACATAAAGGTTATTCCGGAAAATGCCAAAAAACTTTGTGATGAAAAAGCTTTGCCACTGATCTACTGTCCGGCAATCTACGCATTTGCCGACATTATCAATCCAACCCTGTCCGGAATTATATCCAAACAGGCGGAGCAGCTAAAAGAATCTTCCAAGATTCACGAGAGTTTCCTGGAACTGGCAATAAATGACCGCTCTATCCATCAAATTTTGCAGACACTGAGTACTCTGATCCAGGAACCGACTGCCTATGTTGATACTGTTTTCCACAAAGTATATTTTTCTGAAAATGTAAGCGAGGATAGTCTTTATCTGAAGGGATTATCATATGAAATTATTTTAAATGAATACCGAGAAAAATATCAGTGTATCGACGTTGTCAATAAAGAGCAGAAATTTGGATATATTATGCTTCTTTCTGACCGTTCTGACCGGACATATCCGGATACTGACTCCAATATCTACAAAACAGCGATTGAATATGCCAGTATCGTAATTATCCTGCGTATGCAGATCCGAATCAGTAACCGGATGATCGAAGAGAAATATTACTCTTCTTTTGTAGGTGATCTAATGCTTAACAACGTCAAAACACGTGAAGAGATCAATACACGTGCCCATTTATACGGCTGGAATCTGGACGGCGGCGGATTTGTTGCGATCATCGATATAAACAATATTAAAAAGTATTATCTGCGTAATCTGGATACCGGAACAAATGAAAAGCTTCAGAAATATACAGACCAGATTTTTGATACTTCTATTAAGTATATCAAGCAGGCATTCCCTTCCACTATTTATTATTCACAGAGTGACTTTATTGCCTTTCTGATCACTGGAAAACTGCCTGTCAGCGCCCGTAAAACCCTTGCAGATACATTCAGTCAAATCCAGCACAGTCTGTTGAACGCCGTTCCTTTTACTATTTCAATGGGAGTTGGAATGTATGTAGATGACATTATCAATATTCACAACAGCTACCAACAGGCAAAGCAGGTCATCCAGACTGTCTATCAGATTCAGCAATTTAACCGTCTGTTCTTTTATGATCAGATTGGAATCTATCGCTTATTATTTTCTATTTCATCCAATAACGAGGCAATTGAATTCTGTGATAAATATGTAAAGCCTCTGCAGCAATACGATGACCAGCATCATGCAAACCTGATTGAAACACTACAGTCTATCATCAACTGTGGATGGAATTTAAAGCTGGCATCTGAAAAGCTTTTTTTACATTATAATTCTGTGAAATATCGGTTTCAGAAAATTTGTGATTTACTTGAAATTGATTTGAGAGATAATTCCAGACATACGGAAATAGAACTTGCTCTTAAGATTTATTTGATTCAGAAAAATCAGATATAGCGTGGGATTTTTCGACTGACTCATTCAATCGCGGGATTTTGCCCTATAAATAAGCAAAAAAATACAGGGAAGAATGCAAGCACTCTTCCCTGATATTATTTACTTATTTGCACGGCTCAATGCCATCACGAATATTACTCGATGATTGTAGCAACACGTCCTGATCCTACAGTACGTCCACCTTCACGATACTTTAATCCCGTTTTATCTCATATTTTTTATGGTTTTCTCTCCAAAATATAGTGAAAAACGGCTGAATTGCACCACCTATTTTGATTTGCCTGATTTCTTGGCACCGTTTTGGCACCGGAATCCCTGGTCGAAAAGATTCTTTTCTACAGTTGCCCTACTCTCATCTGTCAACTTCATATTACGCCGACAGTTTCAAGCTGTTATAATCAGAATATGGGTGCTACCATAACGGTAGGCGGTTAGTCCTTCAACAGAGGGTTGCAGAGTGCCAGTGCACTCGTTTTGCAACGACCGAAGTGAAACGGAGACCTGTGACCCTCTGATTACATAGAAACCTGTAAAGGAATCCAGTGGAAAGGAGGGCTAAGCCAATGAGTATTATTGACTTCATAGCAGTAGTGAGCTTCGGCTTAACCTGCTTTAGTATCGGATATACATTAGGCAAAGATAATCATAAACCACAAAAATAACCGCCCTGGTCTGGTAAACTAAGCGGTTATCTTTGATGATATTCTAAATAGTAAAACGGACTAACCGTCTATCGGTAGCACTCTTTTTCTATAATCATATTAGCACGCATCTGTGAAAATGTCAAAAAGTTCTTTTTCCATAGTATGTAATACGAATTTGAAAATACTTATAAGCCGAAAAAATACACCAGTACCAGATTGATCACAGCAGCTCCACCAAAAGCAACAACTGCAGTTACAACTAATTGCATAGGTTTTGGGAAATTTTCGAACACAAAAACTTTCCTACTCTTGCTCCGCACCTTGCTTAAAGATCCTGTCGTAAATGCTGCCATCATTATGACTGACACAGATACCAAGGTCTCACAATAGCCGGCAAGCTTTCCTAACACATCATTATACATATATGCACCTGTTTCATGCAGAATCCAGTATAGAACCAATGCACAAACTCCCATGACACTTTGGAGCTTCATTTCCTTAAAAATCTTCTCTTTCTCTGTAGTTGCATAATCTGACATTGTTTTAGCAATTTTTCTTTCTTCTTCGTTCATCATCTCGCTTTTCCTTTCTCCACTGATAATCTCAGGAATGCTGATATCATAATAATCTGCAATATCCACAAGAATACTGATATCCGGCATATTGTTTCCCGTTTCCCTTAATTAAAGATATTGTTTGGT
>NZ_JAQEUJ010000025.1:0-503 GCF_027695515.1 Coprococcus sp. LG101-27 | reverse complement strand
TCGTTCTGGTACTTCTCGGACAGCATATTGAAGTTATACTCGGTTATGCGTCCGGCAGACCAGTCCTCATACATTTTAGCAAACAGCCCGTCAACCTCGGCTTTACGCTTTTCCGCCTTTTTCAGCTCCGCAGCCTGCTTTTTCTTCGCAGAGTTTCTTTCTCTGTCGCTGGCATTGAGCAGCCGTTTCAGCAGCTTGTCCTCGTCTTTCTGTGCCAGCATAGACCAGTATTGCAGTCTTGCAAGCACATAGGCATACAGCACATCATAGCGGATATAGTGCATGGAACACTGGCGTAATCCCTGTCCGTACTTACTGCAATGGTAGTGTGCATAGGGATTTTTGTTCTGGCTGTTTACACCATAAGCCAATGACCATCCGCAGTCCGCACATTTTACCAGCCCGGAAAATATCTGCGTTGTGCCATTCTTCTGTCGTCTGCGTCTGCTTGCAATCAGCTCCTGAACTTTTTGGAACACTTCTTCGGAAATGATGGCTTCGTG
>NZ_JAQEUJ010000024.1:0-38323 GCF_027695515.1 Coprococcus sp. LG101-27 | reverse complement strand
GTTGTTGCCGTTTCATGCGACAGCTTTTATATTATATCAAAGCATTTCATGTTTGTCAACAACTTTTTTAAATTATTTTTTGTTGCTTTTTTGAATCTCTCAAGCAGCAGCTCTGATATATTATCATATATCTCTTTGTCTGTCAACAACTTTTTTGAAGTTTTTTTTCAGAAGTTATTTTCAAACAAAACGGAGAAAGAGGGATTCGAACCCTCGCGCCGGTTGCCCGACCTACACCCTTAGCAGGGGCGCCTCTTCGGCCTCTTGAGTATTTCTCCTCAGCCCGATCCAAGGTCTGTATTTAACTGTGTGTTTACATACTTTTAATGTAACTTCACAGCGCATTGATAATTATACCCAAGAACCTTCTTTCTGTCAACGGTTTTTTCGATTATTTTTTTCTTTTTTTGAGTTTGTTTTCTAATTATCTACATATAGAAGAAACAGACTCTTTTTCACTATATCTAGCAAAGAGTCTGTCTCTTTTTACCTTATCTATATTTTATGCTTCCTTTGGTTCATATTCAGATATGGTTTCTTCTATTCTTCTTTTTACTTCTTTTGCGATCTCTGTCGTCTTCATATTCTGATATTCTTCATAATAAATTGGTTCCAAAAAATGTACCTGTACCGTTACCGGTGCGATACTATTTGTATCAAACGGTTTAAAAGAATCGATCAACGCAATCGGTATGATCGGGCATTTCGCTTTTGTTGCCGCCTTGAAACTTCCACCTTTAAACTCAAGAAGCTTGTTTCCCATCTTTGAGCGGGTTCCTTCTGCAAAGATCAGATAGTTTCTTCCTTTCTTTACTTCTTCTGTAACATCCATGATCACCTGCATAGACTGGCGGATATCTTCGCGGTCGATCATGTAGGCCTTCATACATTTAAATGTCTGCTTGAGAAGTGGAACATTTGCCACTTCTTTTTTTGCCACCACAGAAAATGGACGCGGGCAGGCATCAACAATTGCGAGTACGTCATAAAGCCCTTGATGATTCGGAAAAAACATAAACCCTCCCTCTTTGGGAATATTTTCTTTTCCATATGCCTCGATTGTTACATTTCCGCCTTTATTGGCTCTTTTGACAATATATTTCAGAAGCTTATATCGGGTGATCTCCGGATACTTGTCTACGTGCGCGGCATAGTAACACAGCTTGCACCACATAAACGGAACAAGCAGAATATTCCGAATTACCATAAGTGCAATTCTTTTCACACAATTCATTCCCTATTCCTCCGCATACTCTTTGACGGCTGTCTCGTATAAATTATTGCCCTCGGAGTCGATCACAACAATTGCCGGAAGATCTTCGATCTCCAGGCGGCGGATCGCTTCTGTGCCAAGATCATCATATGCGATCACATCTGCTCTTTTGATACATTTTGAAAGAAGCGCGCCTGCTCCTCCGACTGCTGCAAAATAAACTGCTTTATTTCTCACGATCGCATCCTGGACAGCCTGACTTCTTTTCCCTTTTCCTATCATTCCGCCAAGCCCCAGATCCAGAAGGCGTGGTGCATATTTGTCCATCCTGCTTGCTGTTGTCGGTCCTGCTGAGCCGATCGGTCTTCCTTCTCTCGCCGGAGATGGTCCCATATAATAAATCATCTGATTCTTAATATCAAGTGGAAGCTCTTTTCCTTCCGAAAGCACTTCATCCATTCTTTTATGAGCAGCATCACGGGCAGTATAAATAACTCCCGTAAGATATACATAATCTCCTGCTCTTAAATCCTGTATTTCTTCCTTTGCTACTGGAACTGTAATATGTCTTTCCATATCCTTTTCCTTCCTGATTCTTTTTCTGTATTCTGCTGCGGCGTTTTTAACTGCTAACAGGAGTCTTATAATTCTCTTAAAATAATTTCAGCCAGTTTCTCAACTGTAAAGTCTACAAAACTAATGCACTGTGCTTTTCTCTCCGGAGAATTTTTTTCTTTTCCTCTTGTCAGCACACGACAGCAGGTTGCTCCGCAATGTTCTTTAAATGCGTCGTGAAACTCTTTCGTCAGCCGCTGACATTTCAAAAAGGCTTCATCTCCAGGTGTTCTTCTTCCGAAAAAATAGCCGATGCACATGGTTGCTCCTGCAAGCGCACCACAAATACAGCCACCATCTCCGAGCCCCCACGGGAATCCGGATGACATAGCGATCGCATCATCTGACAGATCAAGATCAAAGCCCTTTTTGATCGCATAGATCACCGACTCTGAACAGGCGAACCCTTTCTGAAAAATCTCAACCGCATCTTTTCGCATTGCGTCTACGTCTACATTTGTATTCATAATTATCCTCTTTTCATTTTCCTTTAAATATTACACATCCTCTCACCGGGCAGAAACCATTTGTAACATGCTTCATCTTCGCACGAGTACATATCTTCGGCACGGAAAGTCTTTTCAGGATCCCCCCGGTAAATTAAATAGTGCGGATCACATGGCGGTTAACATGACAGCAAATATTTACAGCTACCGGAAGTCCGGCAATATGAGTCGGATAAGTGTTGACATTGACAGCCAGCGCGGTTGTACTTCCCCCAAGTCCGCCCGGTCCGATTCCAATCTTGTTGATCCGCTCCAGTAATTCTTCTTCCAGTTCTTTTACATATGGAATGTCTGAATGGCTTCCGACTTCTCTTGTAAGTGCTTCTTTTGCCATCAGTGCGCATTTTTCAAATGTGCCGCCGATTCCCACGCCGACAACCATCGGAGGGCAGGCATTCGGACCGGCATCTTTTACTGCCGTAAGAACCGCTTCCTTTACTCCTTCGATTCCGTCTGCCGGTTTCAGCATAAATACACGGCTCATATTTTCGCTTCCAAAGCCTTTTGGTGCGACCTTGATCTTCACCTGATCGCCCGGAACAATTTTATAATGAATGATTCCCGGTGTATTATCTTTTGTATTCTCTCTGAGAATCGGATCTTTCACGACGGATTTTCTCAGATATCCGTCAACATACCCCCGACGGATCCCTTCATTTACCGCATCTTCCAGGTTGCCGCCTTCGAAATGTACATCCTGTCCGATCTCAAGAAATACGACTGCCATTCCAGTATCCTGGCAGATTGGGATCATATCTTTTCCGGCGATCTTCAGATTATCCTGAAGCTGGCTTAATATCTTTTTCCCCAGTGGTGACTTCTCTGTTGAAACTGCATTTTTCATCGCAATGTCCATATCTTTTGAAAGAAAATGGTTCGCTTCAATGCACATTTCTTTGATATTCTTTGAAATCTCTTCCACGTTCAATGTACGCATTGGTTTTTCCTCCTGCATTTCATAATCTGATTTTTATTATACTATGGTTTTTTTTCATCTGCAATGTAATCATCTTCAAATAAACCTGTATTACCTCCAATTGTTAACCTTATAAAATTTTAAGTTGACATTCTTTCTTTTGCATGGTAAAGTGTGGAATGTATTTGATATTTTTTTACCAAGGAAGGTTTACTTATGATTTCTGAAATTGAAACAACTACAGATCCGGTGCTTTCACGAGAAGATGCGATTGCAATCCTGAATACACCGGACGAAGAACTCGATCAGCTCATTGCACAAGCTGAAAAACTGCGCAGAAAATATAAGGGCAATCATGTAAGTATTCATATTCTTACCAATGCCCGCAGCGGTAACTGCTCACAGGACTGCGCTTACTGTGCACAATCCTGTCGTTCAAAAGCCGATATCGACAAATATAAGTGGGTAGCTGATGAGAAGTTATATAAAGATAATGATTTTGTAAATGAACATCATCTTTCCAGACACTGCATCGGACTCAGCGGTATGAAATTCACCGACGAAGAGATCGAAGAACTGGCTTCTAAGATCCGCAAGATGAAGGAAGACGGAACCCACCTTTGCTGTTCCATCGGATTTCTTACTGAAAAACAGGCTCTAATGTTAAAAGAAGCCGGACTCGACCGGATCAACCACAACCTGAACAGCAGCCGGGCTTACTACAGTCACATCTGTTCTACCCATACTTTTGAGCAGCGCGTTCAGAATATCAAAATGCTTCAGGGACTTGGATTTGAAATCTGCAGTGGCGGAATCATTGGAATGGGCGAAAGCAAAGAGGATGTTGTTGATATGCTTCTGGAGCTTCGTGAGATCCAGCCGGAAGCTCTGCCGATCAACTTCCTGTTGCCAATTCCGGGAACTCCGCTCGGTGATGCTGATATTTCCGAACTCACAACTGAGTATTGCATGAAGGTTCTCTGCCTTGCAAGACTTCTGGTTCCGCAGTCAGATATCCGTTGTGCTGCCGGACGTGAGGTTTATTTTAAAGGTGAAGAAAAGAAGCTTCTCAGCGTTGTAGATTCCATCTTCGCTTCCGGTTATCTGACCGCAGATGGTCAGGGAATCAAAGATACGATCCGGACGATTACGGATGCCGGTTTTACATACGAGATCGAATCTGCTTAATTTATTGACACGCCGAACATTATTAACATTCTAAAAGGAGAATACTTAACATGGCTCAGGGAAACACTCAGACACTTAGAACTACCAATACTTACGCAATGGCTGTCACCGCTCTTATGACCGCTGTCACCTGCATTCTTGCACCGCTTTCCATCCCGATCGGACCGGTGCCGATTTCACTTACCAACTTTGCAATTTATCTTTCTCTCTATCTTCTGGATTGGAAGAAGGGAACCGTCAGCTATATCCTTTATCTTCTTCTCGGACTTGTGGGACTTCCTGTATTTTCCGGATTCACCGGAGGAATCGGAAAGCTTGCCGGACCAACTGGCGGATATATCATTGGTTTCATCCCAATGGCAATCATTGCCGGTATTGTAATTGACAAATTCAGTCAGAGATGGATCCAGATTCTTGGAATGATCGTTGGAACTGCAATCTGCTATGCATTCGGAACTGCATGGTTCTGCATTCAGGCAGGTTACACTGTATCTGCTGCCCTTGCAGTATGTGTCATTCCATTTATCCCGGCGGACCTGATCAAGATGGTGATTGCCATGATCATCGGACCTGAAATCCGCAAAAGACTCGGAGCTGTTGCACAGTAAGATGCACGGCATCTGCCAGAATATTTGAAGTCTGGCAAAATAATAATTCAGCCCCCTCTACAAAGTCCGGAAAGCCTGTTTGCTGCAGCGTTTCCGGGCTTCTTTGTTTTTTTAATCCGGCTTTTACCAGAGCAAACGCAAGCCATGCCATAACATTTCTTTCCATGCAGCCTCACAAAACAAAGCAAGAGACCAGACAAGGCATTTGCATATTCCCTGTCCAGTCTCTTTATGATTTATCCTGCTTCTGTATTTCTACTTTCGCTCAGATCTTTATTCTTCTGTCTGCTCTTCTACAACCGTCTCAGCAGTTGCTTCTGTATTTGCTTCTTCTGCAGTCTCTTCTGCGTTCTCCTCCAGTTCACCTGAAGCCCTGCGTACCTTTGCGATACTTGCAACTTCTTCGTGTTCCTTCAGATTGATCAGTTTAACACCGGATGTGATTCTTCCGAGTACGGAAATCCCCGCACATTCCATACGGATCACGATACCATCTGTGTTGATGATCATAATCTCATCATCCGGACCTACTGCCTTTGCACCGACTACATTTCCGGTCTTCTCTGTGATCTTATAGCATTTCACGCCTTTTCCACCACGGTTCTGGGCTGTGAATTCTTCCATGCGGGTTCTCTTGCCCATACCCTTTTCAGATACGATCAGAAGCTCTTCACCCTGCGCATCAAGCTGCATTGCAACAACTTCATCACGGTCACTTAAATTCATACCACGAACGCCCATAGAGGTCCTTCCGGTTGAACGTACATCAGATTCATGGAAACGGATGCATTGACCATACTGCGTAACGAGAATAACATCTCTTTCGTCATCCGTAATCTTAACTTCGATCAGTTCATCATCCTCGCGGAGTGTGATCGCAGCAAGTCCAGTCTTTCTTACATTTGCGTAATCCAGGATCGGAGTCTTCTTAACAAGACCTTTCTTGGTTGCCATGAACAGATAGTCGCCTTCCTTGAATTCCTTGATCGGAATCATTGCTGTGATCTTCTCATCCGGCTGAAGCTGAAGGATGTTGATAATTGCTGTACCACGGGATGTTCTTCCTGCTTCCGGAATCTCATATCCCTTCAGGCGATAGCAGCGTCCGGTATTGGTAAAGAACATAATATACTGGTGAGTATTGGTCATGAACAGCTCTTCTACATAGTCTTCATCCAGAGTCTGCATACCCTTGATACCCTTTCCGCCACGGTTCTGGCTCTTGAAGGTATCATTGCTCATTCTCTTGATATAGCCCATCTTAGTCATGGTGATCACCACATCTTCTCTCGGGATCAGATCCTCTGTAGAAATGTCGTATTCATCAAATCCGATGGCTGTTCTTCTGTCATCTCCGTATTTTTCAGAGATCACAAGGATTTCTTTCTTAATTACGCCAAGCAGAAGCTTTCTGTCTGCGAGGATCGCCTTGTACTCTGCGATCTTCTTCTCAAGCTCTGCATACTCTGTTTCCAGCTTCTCTCTTTCCAGACCGGTCAGAGCTCTCAGACGCATATCCACGATAGCCTGGGACTGTGCATCACTTAAGTTAAAGCGGCTCATCAACTCTGCTTTCGCAATCTGTACGGTCTTGGATCCACGGATGATCTTAATAACCTCATCAATGTTATCCAGGGCGATCAGCAGACCTTCCAAGATGTGTGCACGTTCTTCTGCCTTATTCAGCTCGTATTTGGTACGTCTGGTCACAACGTCTTCCTGATGTTTCAGATAATGGTTCAGGATTTCCAGAAGGCTCATAACCTTCGGTTCATTATTGACCAATGCAAGCATGATCACACCAAATGTATCCTGCAGCTGTGTATGCTTGTAAAGCTGGTTCAGAACGACATTCGGGTTCACATCTCTTCTCAATTCGATGCAGACACGCATACCTTCACGGCTTGACTGGTCGCTCAGGTCTGTGATTCCATCAATCTTCTTATCTCTTACAAGCTCCGCGATCTTCTCGATCAGGCGGGCTTTGTTGACCATATACGGAAGCTCGGTTACTACGATTCTGTGCTTTCCATTCTGCATTGGCTCGATATTGGATACCGCACGCACACGGATCTTTCCACGTCCTGTGCGGTAAGCCTCTTCGATTCCTCTTGTTCCAAGGATCGTTGCTCCCGTCGGGAAATCAGGTCCTTTGATGATCTCCATGATCTCTTCGATCGTGGTCTCATCTTTATCTTCAATCTGGTCATCAATAATTTTCACAACCGCACCGATGACTTCTCTTAAGTTGTGCGGTGGAATATTGGTTGCCATACCTACCGCGATACCGGAGGTTCCGTTTACCAGAAGGTTCGGGAATCTTGACGGAAGTACGGTCGGTTCTTTTTCTGTCTCGTCAAAATTCGGTGCAAAATCAACGGTATCTTTATTGATATCCGCTGTCATTTCCATCGAAATCTTACTAAGTCTTGCCTCGGTATATCGCATTGCGGCAGCACCGTCGCCGTCCACAGAACCGAAGTTACCGTGACCGTCTACAAGAATGTAACGGGTAGACCAGTCCTGTGCCATATTAACGAGGGCTCCGTAAATAGAACTGTCACCATGCGGGTGATATTTACCCATGGTATCACCGACGATACGCGCGCATTTACGGTGCGGCTTGTCAGGACCGTTGTTCAACTCGATCATCGAATAAAGAATACGTCTCTGAACAGGTTTCAGACCGTCTCTTACATCCGGAAGCGCACGAGAAGCAATAACACTCATGGCATAATCGATATAGAACTCTTCCATGGTTTTTTTCATATCCACTTCATGAACTTTATCAAAAATATTATCTTCCATTGGTATTCTCCTATATATCTAAGTTCTTAACAAATTTTGCATTCTCTTCGATAAATTCTCGTCTTGGTTCTACTTTATCTCCCATCAGGGTTGTAAAGGTAAGATCCAGTTCGGAAGATGTCTCATCGTCCATTGTCACTCTTCTTAAGATTCGATGCTGCGGATCCATTGTGGTATCCCATAACTGCTCTGCGTCCATCTCACCCAGACCTTTGTATCGCTGAATCTTATTGTTCTGATCACGTCCGACTTCGCTGATGATCTTCGCCAGTTCTTCATCACTGTATGCATACCAGACTTTCTTGTTCTTCTCCAGCTTGTAAAGCGGCGGCTGAGCCAGATATACATAGCCCTGTTTGATCAGCTCCGGCATAAAACGATAGAGGAATGTCAGAAGCAGTGTACTAATATGTGCTCCATCAACGTCGGCATCGGTCATGATGATGATCTTGTGATATCTCAGTTTGGAAATATCGAAATCATCATGGATTCCTGTACCGAATGCAGTGATCATTGCCTTGATCTCGGCATTACCGTAGATCTTATCCAGTCTTGCCTTCTCTACATTCAGGATCTTTCCACGAAGTGGCAGGATCGCCTGGGTCGCTCTGTCACGGGCTGTCTTTGCAGAACCTCCCGCAGAGTCTCCCTCTACAATGTAGATCTCACACTTGGATGGATCCTTGTCTGAACAGTCTGCAAGCTTTCCAGGCAGTGACATGCCTTCCAGTGCGGATTTTCTTCTGGTAAGATCTCTCGCCTTTCTGGCCGCCTCTCTTGCTCTCTGCGCCATAACCGACTTCTCAACAATTGATTTTCCAATAGCAGGATTCTGTTCAAGGAAGATCTGAAGCTGACTGCTGACGATACTGTCAACCGCACCTCTCGCTTCACTGTTACCGAGCTTCTGCTTGGTCTGTCCTTCAAACTGAGGATCCTCGATTTTAACACTGATGATTGCTGTAAGACCTTCCCTGATATCCTCACCGGAAAGATTCGGCTCACTGTCTTTTAATAATTTGTTCTTTCTCGCATAGTCGTTAAAGGTCTTTGTGATCGCATTTCTGAATCCGACCACATGGGTGCCACCTTCCGGTGTTGTGATATTATTTACAAAACCATAGGTGTTATCTGTATAAGAATCATTGTGCTGCATTGCAACTTCAACTTCTACATTATCTTTTGTTCCTTCACAGTAGATGATCTGCTCGTAAAGCGGAGTCTTACTGCGATTTAAGTACTGAACGAACTCCTTGATACCGCCTTCATAGTGGAACACTCTTTCCTTCGGTTCTTCATCCCGAAGATCAGTCAGGCTGATGCGAAGTCCCTTGGTAAGGAACGCCATCTCACGGAATCTCTGTTTTAACGTATCATAATCAAATACTGTATCTTCGAAAATAGTTTCATCCGGAAGGAAGGTTACCTTTGTTCCTGTCTTCTCCGGATCACATTCGTCTACAACCTTCAGCTTGTAAACAACATGTCCTTTTTCATATCTCTGTCTGTACACCTTCCCTTCGTGGCAGATCTCAACCTCAAGCCAGTCAGAAAGCGCATTTACAACGGAAGCTCCTACACCGTGAAGTCCACCGGATACCTTGTATCCTCCACCGCCGAATTTACCGCCGGCATGAAGCACAGTGAATACAACCTCTACCGCAGGGAGTCCCGCTTTGTGGTTGATCCCCACCGGAATACCACGTCCGTTATCTATAACCGTAATTGAATTATCCGGATTGATGAACACCTGGATATGATCACAGTATCCTGCAAGCGCTTCATCCACCGAGTTGTCAACGATCTCATAGACAAGATGGTGAAGTCCTCTTGAAGATGTACTGCCGATATACATACCAGGTCTCTTTCTTACTGCTTCCAGACCCTCCAGTATCTGGATTTGGTCTGCTCCATATTCTGCACTCATATTGATCCTCCTAATTCTCTTTTGATACATGTCCGTTCTGAACATGGAATACTTTATTTATTGAAAATCGATGATTGACAAACTCGTCAAGTCCCGTACAGGTGATCAGAGTCTGTATATCATGAATACTGTCCAGTAAATAGTTTTGCCTGTGTTTGTCAAGTTCAGACAATACATCGTCAAGCAGCAGCACCGGCGTATCCTTTATGATCTGCCGTACCAGCTCGATCTCAGACAGTTTCAGCGAAAGTGCCGCTGTCCTCTGCTGCCCCTGCGATCCGAATCTGCGGATGTCGATCCCACCTGCCATAAAACAGATATCATCCCGGTGAGGTCCCACCGAGGTACTCTTCATCCTGATATCGCGCTCCCTGTTCTTCTCAAGCGCCGCCTCAAGTGAAAGTGCTCCGCATCCAGGTTCATACGAAAGGCCGATCCTTTCCCTGCCTCCCGTCAGTTTATGGTGAATGTCTCCGATTATCGCATTAACCTCCTCGATAAACCGGAGCCTTCTCTGAATAATCTTTTCTCCATACTGAACCAGCTGCATATCCCATACATCCAGTGTGTCCAGTATATCATCTCTGTAATAGGCATCCTTCAGCAGACGGTTCCGCTGATTGAGTGTGCGGTTATAATTTGCCAGGTCACTAAGATACACCTTATCAAGCTGTGAAAGCTCCAGGTCCATGAACCTTCTCCTCTCCGCCGGACCATTTTTAATAATGTTCAGATCCTCCGGCGAGAAAAACACAAAATTCGTCAGACCGAAAAGCTCACTCGCCCTCCGGATCGGGACCTTGTTAATCGCAATCCCTTTCGGACTGTTCTTCTTCAGGTGCATATCAATCTGCCATGGAACGCCATTTTTCTCAATGACAGTCTCAATATGAGCCTCATCCTGCCCGAATCGGATCAGATCCCGGTCCTTCGTCCCCCTGTGAGACTTCGTGGTTCCCGACAAATACACCCCTTCCAGGATATTCGTCTTGCCTTGCGCATTATCACCGTAAAAAATATTCGTGGCATGATCAAATTCAATATTCAATATTTCATAATTTCTGTAATCTTTTAATTTTAATGATTTGATAATCATACCTGTGCCAGCCTATTTTTCAATCTTGATCTCTTCTCCGTTAAATGTAACAACGTCGCCGTCATATAATTTTTTACCACGTCTGGTATCTACTTCTCCATTAACCTTTACCAGACCTTCTGTAATGACTTCCTTGGCTTCCACACCGGATCCTACAAGACCTGCTGCTTTCAGTGCCTGACCAAGCTTGATAAATTCATCTCTCAGTTTGATTGTCTCCATAATTTTTGTCCTCTCTAAATTCCTATACTGCTCCACTGAAGTTCACCGGAAGAATCAGGTATACATAGCTTTCTCTTTCATCCTTGATAAAGCAAGGAGCCTTTGCATTCATAAAGTAAAGATCTACTTCTTCGTCATCAATGACACGAAGTGCGTCAATGAGGAACTTCGGATTGAAGCCGATCAAGAGGTCTTTTCCCTCTTTAGTGATCATAATCTCTTCATCCATCGTACCCTTCTCTGACTTGATCTTAAGTTCCATCATTTCATCCTGAATGTTGATGATGATCGGCTTCTTATCACCTTCTTTTACAAGAAGAGTTGCACGGTCAATACAGTTCAGGAGTTCTCTTTTATTGATTCTTACCTTTGTCTCATAATCATTGGACAGCATCTGCTCGATACGGAAATATTCTCCTTCAATCAGTCTGGATACCACAACGGTATCATCAAATTCAAATACAATGTGGTTGGCTGTGAAATACAGTCTCACTTCGCTGTCTGCTTCACCTGAAAGGATCTTGCTGACTTCGATCAGGGTCTTTCCCGGAACCACGATCTTCTTCGGTTCATAAGATTCCTTCAGCTCGATCTTGCGGATGGAAATACGGTGTCCGTCAAGGGATACCACTTTCAGAATATCCCCGTTCATATCGAAGAGTTCTCCTGTCATCAGTTTGTTGCTGTCGTTGTCTGCAATTGAGAAAATGGTCTGGCGGATCACTTCTTTCAGTGTGAACTGGGAAATGGAAACCGGATTTTCTCTCTCAATATACGGCAGATAAGAAAAATCTTCACCGGATTTACCGGAAATATTGAATTTTGCTTTTTCACAGGTAATGAGCGTCTGAAAGTTCACTCCACTTTCAATCACGATTTCATTATCAGGAAGCTTTCTTACGATATCTGAGAAAATCCTCGCATCCAGTGCGATCATTCCCTTCTCATCGATCTGCCCTCTGATCACAGTCTCGATCCCAAGCTCCATATCGTTCGCTGTAAGTTTGATAATATCTGTAGTTGCATCTATCAGAATGCATTCCAGGATCGGCATGGTTGTCTTTGTCGGAACAGCCTTTGATACAATGCTGACCCCTTTCACAAGATCTGATTTAAGACATCTGATTTTCATAATGTGTAAAACTCCTTTCGACGCGCAAAATATATATTTATATAAAACAAATCCGTAGTTATCTTAGTAGTGTCTGTTGAATTGTGGACAAGTACTTTAAGGCCTTGATCCGAAAGGATTTAAAGCTTTGACAAGTCCGTGGACAGTTCTTTTTCTTCCCTGGCAGATCATGGAAAACTTTTCTACAGCGGGCTGATTTTCTTCTGAATGATCTCGATCGTATTTCTCAAAGTCTCATCTTTTTCCACATCCCGGGCAATCTTGTCCACACCGTGGTTCACAGTGGAATGATCACGCCCTCCGAGCAGATCACCGATACTTTGAAGAGACGCATCCGTCATCTGCCTGCACAGGTACATCACGATCTGTCTGGCTCCGGCCGTTCTTGCATTTCTCCGACTTCCCTTAAGTTCAGAGACGGAAACATTAAAATGATCGGAGACAACATCCAGAACCAGCTCCGGCGTCACCTTGTGGCTATCGTCCGGTGCGATCATATCCTTCAGTGCATCTGCCGCCAGAGAAACATCAAAGTTCTTTCTTCCACCGATCCGGTATAATGCGATCAGCTTGTTAAGTGAGCCTTCCAGTTCCCGGATATTGGTCTTGATGTTCATCGCAATATACTGGATCACCTCATCCGGAATCTGATATCTTTCCAGTTGGTCCAGTTCTATTTTCTTATAAAGAATCGCCATACGTGTTTCGTAATCCGGCACCGAAATATCTGCGATCAGTCCCCATTCAAATCTTGTCCGCAGACGCGCCTCCAGTGTCGTCATATCCTTTGGCGGTTTGTCGCTGGAAATGACGATCTGCTTTCCGGCATTGTGCAGATGATTGAACGTATGGAAAAATTCTTCCTGTGTACTTTCTTTGCCGATAATGAACTGTACGTCATCGATCAGAAGTACGTCATTATTGCGGTACTTATCGCGGAATGCATTCATCGCCAGATCGTTGCCGGTCTTTCCGTTGCGGATCGCCGTGATCAGGTCATTGGTAAATGTCTCACTTGTCACATACAGGACTTTCTTCGATGGTTCCCGGTCCAGTATGTAGTGCGCGATCGAATGCATCAGATGGGTCTTGCCAAGTCCTACCCCACCATATAAAAACAGAGGATTGTAAACCTCACCGGGAGATTCGGCAACTGCCAGTGATGCGGCATGTGCAAAATTATTATTCCCTCCTACCACAAAGGTATCAAACGTATACTTCGGATTCAGATTCGCTTTTTCAGCTATCGGACTTACCTCTTTATGCTTATGTGTCTTCTCTTTTACGGGCGCAGTCTTCTCCAGATATCTGCGCTGCTGCTCGCGCGGCAGATCTCTGGGAATAAACTTAATCTGATACTCTGTCCCGGTAACTTCCGCGATGCATACTTTAAGCGGAAGAAGATATTTATTCTGAATGTGTTCGATGCTCGCCTTAAAATTAACGGTAAGATACAGAGTGTTTCCTCTGATCTCATATACCTCCAGCGGGCGTATCCACGTTTCAAAAGAAATGTTCGATAGAAAATATTCTACTTTTAGCTTTTGAATGATCTCTTCCCATTTTTCTTTTATGACGTCCATATTCCTGCCCCATTCATCTTCAAAATAAGCATAATCATACTCTTATATTCTACCTTAAAACGATTTCAGAATCAATCAAAAACCATAAACTTATTCATAATTTCCTTAAAATAAGGGTCGAAACTTTATTAAAACTGCTTGACGGAGACAGCTTTTTTGATTATAATGAAGTACGATGTCTTAAAAACGTAAATAAGCTTCTATTCATATAAGAAGAAATCGATAGGAGGTGGATATCAATGAAGATGACATTCCAGCCAAAGAAACGTTCCAGAGCGAAAGTTCATGGATTCAGAGCAAGAATGGCCACAGCAGGTGGAAGAAAAGTTCTTGCAGCAAGAAGAGCAAAAGGAAGAAAAGTATTATCAGCATAGGTCACATATATGTGGCCTTTTCTTCTATGCAAATTTATGTAAATCGGGAGAATAAAGTATGAAATTTTCCGAATCATTGAAGAAAAACAGGGATTTCCAGTCTGTATACAGAAAGGGAAAACCTTATGGCAACAAGTACCTTGTAATGTATCTCCTGGCGAATGATCTCGGACGCAACCGCGTCGGAATTTCCGTCAGCAAAAAAGTTGGGAACAGCATCATAAGACATCATTTAACAAGGCTGATCCGTGAGAGTTACAGGTTACACGAAGAACAGTTCCAATGTGGATATGATATCGTGATCATCGCAAGGACGACCGCCAAAGACCGGTCATACCATGAGATTGAAAGCGCTCTCATCCATCTGGGCAAACTTCATCACATTTATTCGGACTGCAATTAGCCAGTTCAGTATATCGAGAAGACGGATATACACTACGAGGCACTGAAATTATGAAAAAGATATTATTATATTTGATTCGTTTTTACAGAAAATATTTATCACCTATGAAGGTATATACCCACTGTATTTACATTCCAACCTGCTCAGAATATGCTTTGGAGGCCATTGAAAAATACGGTGCGTTTAAAGGAGGCCTTCTGACCGTATGGAGAATCCTCAGATGCAATCCATTCGCCAAAGGTGGATATGATCCGGTGCCTTAAACCTATAGGCCGTCCAAATACCGGGACGGAAATGTTTATGGAGGAAAGGTTATGACAGGAATTTTAATGACACAGGTCAGCACACCGATCATCGGACAGGCTGCCTGGCTGCTCGGTAAGATCATGGATGGTATTTACCGGGTAATGGATTTAATCGGCATTCACAACCTGGGTGTATGTATTATTCTTTTGACAATTGTCATCTACACTTTACTGATGCCGCTCACCATCAAGCAACAGAAATTTTCCAAGATGTCCGCTGCAATGAACCCTGAGCTCCAGAAGGTTCAGCAGAAGTACAAAGGAAAAAATGATCAGGCTTCCATGCAGAAGATGCAGGAAGAAACACAATTGGTTTATGAAAAATACGGAGTATCACCGACCGGCGGATGCTTAAGTATGTTTATCCAGTTCCCAATTCTCTGGGCAATGTACTATGTAATCCGCAACATCCCTGCTTATGTTGGGCAGGTTAAAGCGGTATACACACCGCTTCTTACCTCTATCATGGCACAGGATGGATGGCAGAAGGTCATGGAAAAGATCGGCGAAGCAAAACCGATCCTTATGTCCGCCTCCAAATATGATTACTCTGATAAAAACGTACTGATCGACGTACTGTACAAATTCCAGACTTCAACCTGGGAAACTCTCGGCAAGAAGCTTCCGGATCTGCAGCCTACGATCGACAGCACCGTCGATACATTAAAGTCCATGAATAACTTCCTTGGACTTAACATTGCGGAAACTCCTATGAACCTCATTAGCAACGGTGTAAAAGCCGGCGCATGGGGAATTGTGATCATGGCAGTGCTGATTCCTGTCCTTTCAGGACTTTCCCAGTACCTGAGCGTGAAGCTTTCTCAGCAGACAACTGCAGTTACGAACAATCCGCAGGCTGACCAGATGGCTTCAACCATGAAGACAATGAACGTTACCCTTCCTCTTGTATCTGTATTTATGTGTTTCACATTACCTACAGGTCTTGGAATCTACTGGGTTGCAAGTGCCGTTGTCCGTATGGTACAGCAGTTCTTTATCAACAAACATCTGAATAAGATTCCGATGGATGAACTGATCAAAGAGAATATGGAAAATGCTGCTAAAAAACGCAAGAACAAAAACGAAGTGGATGCAAGCAATGTAAACAAAATGGCTCATAAGAACGTGAAAAACATTCATGAGCCGGTAAGAACAGCTGCTCAGACAAAAGAACTTGAAGAAAAGCTTGAAGAAGCCAAGAAGAAAAATGAAAATGCAAAGGCAGGAAGTCTTGCAGACAAAGCAAACCTTGTAAAGCGCTTTAACGAAGGCCAGAAATAGGGGGACAAGTCAAATGAATGAGATTACAGTATCAGCAAAAACTTTAGACGATGCCATCACAGAAGCTTCTATCCAGCTCGGCGTAGCAAGTGATCAGATGGAATATGACGTGATTGAAAAAGGAAGTGCAGGCTTCCTCGGAATCGGAAGCCGTCAGGCAGTTATCCGTGCCCGTATCAAAAAAACTGTAACAGAAGAAATCAAAGCCGAAGAAATCAAACCGGAAGAGATCAAAAAAGAATTCAAGAAGGATTTCCGAAAAGACCGCAAGGAATTCGTTGGACACAAAGAACGTAAAGAGCACAAAGAATACAAAAAAGATTCGAAAAAGGACTTCAAAAAGGAGCCTAAGAAAGAATTTGTAAAAGAAAACAAAACAGAAACAGTCTCTGCCGTAACAGCAGCAGCTCCGGTTTATGAAGAAAAGAAAGAACTTCATGTAGCCGTTGTAACAGAAGCGACACAGAAGATCTGTGAGAAATTCTTACAGGAAGTTCTTCAGGCAATGGGAATGGGCGAAGTAACTATCGTATCCTCCATTGATGAAGAAGGTGCTCTTGCAATTGAGATGAGCGGTGACAACATGGGTATCCTGATCGGTAAGCGTGGACAGACATTGGATTCTCTCCAGTACCTCACCAACCGTGTAGCCAACAAGTCACAGGATGGTTATGTACGTGTCAAACTTGACACAGAAGACTACCGCAAGAGAAGAAAACAGACTCTTGAAAATCTCGCAAAGAATATCGCTTACAAAGTAAAACGAAGCAGAAAGCCGATCTCACTGGAGCCGATGAATCCTTATGAAAGAAGAATCATCCATTCCGCTCTGCAGGCTGATGACAGAGTTTCTACCCACAGCGAGGGCGAAGAACCATACAGACGTGTTGTTGTAACACCGAACCGCCGTTAAACAGTAACGCAAATTGGTTGCATACACCGTTATAACTGAATCGTTCACAGTAAAAAAACCGCAGTCATTTAATGGCTGTGGTTTTTTTACTTTTCACAATAGGCACTTCCATTTTGACAGCTTTCGGGGTAAAATGATAACATCGCATTTATTACAAAAGTATAGAAGGAAGCAATAAAATGGGATTTAAAACAGACACAATCGCAGCAATCTCCACAGCAATGACTAATTCCGGAATCGGAATCGTGCGTCTCAGCGGAGAAGATGCGTTTTCTATTATTGACAAAATTTACAAAGGCAAAAGCCCGAAGCTTCTGTCCGAACAAAAAAGTCATACCATTCACTATGGCTATATCATGGACGGAGAGCAGACGATTGATGAAGTGCTGGTTCTTTTAATGCGTGGGCCGCACAGCTACACCGGTGAAGATACTGTGGAAATCGACTGTCACGGCGGTGTATTTGTCACAAGAAAGATACTTGAAACCGTGATCAAATACGGTGCAAGACCTGCTGAACCGGGTGAATTTTCCAAAAGGGCTTTTCTGAACGGCCGAATGGATCTGTCACAGGCCGAAGCCGTGATCGATATCATCAGCTCCAAGAATGACTATGCACTACAAAGCTCGGTAAACCAGTTGAAAGGCTCTGTCCACAATAAGATTAAAGAAATCCGTGAAGTAATCCTTTACCATACCGCTTTTATCGAAAGTGCACTTGATGATCCAGAGCATATCAGCGTAGACGGATATGGTGACAGTCTCCTGGGCATCGTAAAGGATCTGCAGCAGAAAATCCAGTGTCTTCTGGATACTGCCGATGACGGACGTATCATCAAAGAAGGCATCAAGACGGTTATCGTCGGGAAACCGAACGCCGGGAAATCCTCTCTGATGAACGTTCTGGTAGGCGAAGAAAAGGCAATCGTAACCGAGATTGCCGGAACCACAAGAGATGTTCTGGAGGAAAATATCCAGCTTCAGGGCGTTTCTTTAAACATCATGGATACCGCCGGAATCCGCGATACCTCTGATATCGTAGAGAAGATCGGTGTGGATAAAGCAAAAGAAAATGCAGAAAAAGCCGATCTGATCATCTATGTGGTCGATGCATCCAGACCTCTTGATGAAAATGATCACGAGATCATCGAGATGATCCGGGATAAGAAAGCTGTGATACTACTGAATAAGAGTGACTTATCCACAGTTGTTGATAAAAAGGCATTAGAAACGTTGATAACTAAGCCAATGATCGATATTTCCGCAAAAGAGGAGACCGGGATCCATGAACTGGAATCTACTTTAAAAGAGATGTTTTATCACGGTGATATCTCATTTAACGATGAGGTTTATATCACCAATATCCGACACAAAACAGCTCTTGCCGATGCACTTTCCAGCCTAAAAAAGGTAGAAGAGAGCATTGAAAACCAGATGCCGGAAGACTTTTTCACAATTGACTTAATGGATGCATATGAATCTCTGGGAAGCATTACCGGAGAGACGATAGGAGAAGATTTAGTAAATGAAATATTCAGCAAATTCTGTATGGGAAAATAAAGACGCATACGACATCGTTGTAGTTGGTGCGGGACATGCCGGCTGCGAAGCTGCCCTTGCCTGCGCAAGACTCGGTCTGAAAACGATTGTTTTCACCGTAAGTGTAGAAAGTATCGCCATGATGCCATGCAACCCGAATATCGGCGGTACCTCAAAGGGACACCTGGTACGTGAGCTGGATGCGCTCGGCGGTGAAATGGGAAAGAACATCGACAAGACATTTATTCAGTCAAAGATGCTGAATAAATCTAAAGGGCCTGCCGTTCATTCCCTGCGCGCCCAGGCAGATAAGAACAAATACAGCAATACCATGCGACAGACGCTGGAAAACCAGGAGAACCTGGAGATCCGGCAAGGTGAAGTCGTCAATATCCTTGTGGAAGATGGTTCTGTAACGGGCGTTCAGACCTATTCTGGTGCTATATACCGCTGCAAGGCCGTTGTACTGTGTACCGGAACCTACCTAAAGGCAAGATGCATTTACGGTGATGTCAGCACGCATACCGGTCCAAACGGGCTGCAGGCAGCAAATTATCTGACCGACTGTCTGAAGGAGCTTGGTATTAAGATGTACCGCTTCAAAACCGGTACACCGGCACGTATCGACAAGCGCAGCATTGATTTCAGCAAAATGGAAGAGCAATTCGGCGACGAGAGGGTCGTACCTTTTTCGTTCACAACGGATCCAGAAGATGTGCAGATTGAGCAGGCTTCCTGCTGGCTTACCTATACCAATCCTACAACCCATGAGATCATCCGTAAAAACTTGGATCGTTCCCCACTTTATTCCGGTATGATCGAAGGCACCGGACCACGTTATTGTCCGTCTATCGAGGACAAAATTGTAAAATTTGCCGATAAAGAACGGCATCAGGTGTTCATTGAACCAGAAGGTCTGGAAACCAATGAAATGTACATCGGCGGAATGTCAAGTTCACTTCCAGAGGATGTTCAATATAAAATGTACAGAAGTGTGCCTGGTCTTGAACACGCAAAAATAGTTAAAAATGCTTACGCAATCGAATATGACTGTATCGATGCAAGACAGCTTCATCCGACACTTGAGTTCAAATCTATTCATGGTTTGTTCAGCGGTGGTCAGTTCAACGGAAGTTCGGGATATGAAGAAGCAGCCGCTCAGGGACTTATTGCCGGAATCAATGCCGCACTGGAGGTTCTTGGAAGAGAACAGTTAATTTTAGACCGTTCCCAGGCTTATATCGGTGTTCTGATCGATGATCTGGTTACAAAAGAAAGCCACGAACCATATCGTATGATGACTTCACGTGCCGAATACCGGTTACTCCTGCGCCAGGACAACGCCGATCAGAGACTAACCGAAATAGGGCACAAAATAGGGCTTATTTCAGACGAGAGATACCAGATGTTGTTAGACAAAGAAGAAATCATCCGCAAGGAGATCCACAGGCTCGAGCATACCAACGTTGGAACTTCCCAGGAAATCACGGATTTTCTCACAAATTGCGGCAGTACGCCTCTTACTTCAGGATCTACACTTGCTGAGCTTATTAAGCGTCCTGAGCTGAATTATGAGCTTCTCGAACCTATCGACCATATGCGAACAGAACGCTTCAGCCGAGAGATTGTGGAACAAATTGATATCAACATCAAATATGAAGGCTATATCAAGCGCCAGTTAAAACAGGTAGAACAGTTTAAAAAGCTTGAAACCAGGAAAATACCGGCAGATATCGATTACGATGCTGTTCCGAGCCTGCGAATCGAAGCTGTGCAGAAATTAAAGCAGTTCCGACCGCTTTCCATCGGTCAGGCATCCCGTATTTCCGGTGTCTCACCTGCCGATATTTCTGTATTACTGGTATATCTAGGACATTAGACCACCAGATAACCAGACCTGTATTTTGATCTTTTTTGGGATATTACAGAATCCATTATTTCTGGTTTCTGTTTTTCCCTTTATATAGATGTGTACTTTTGAGGGCATCACCCAAAAAGTACACATCTATTTTCAAAGAAATGGTTTTATCGTGTACTTTATAGGGCAAAAAGTATGTTTTTCATCTTTTCGTATACCTTTTAGGTGCATGATTGTATTTTTTTAAAAACATTATCACTTTATCATGTACCTTTAAGGTGCTATCTTCTCAGAAATTGTGTACCTATTTGGTGCAAAACAGTGTAAATTACTGTTTATTTTCCGCAAAGATGTGTACTTTTAGGGGAAAAAGGAGCAATATGAGTAAAAAATTTGAGCAACAGCTTGCAGAATTAGGTATCACATTAACGCAGACCCAGTTTAATCAGTTTGATAAATATTACGAAATGCTGGTGGAATGGAACAAGGTTATGAATCTCACCGGTATCACCGAGTACGAAGAAGTAAACGAAAAACATTTTGTCGACAGCCTTGCATTAGTAAAGGCCCTGGATATCAGTAAAGTTCAAACCGTGATCGATATAGGAACAGGCGCCGGATTCCCCGGAATTCCTTTAAAAATCGCCTTTCCGCACCTGAAAATCACGTTGCTTGACTCTTTAAATAAGAGAATCCGTTTCCTTGACAGTGTGATTGAAGAGTTAAATCTTACGGATATCCATACAATCCACGGCAGAGCAGAAGATTTTGCCCGTCAGGCAGACTACAGGGAACAGTTTGACCTCTGTGTTTCACGTGCAGTGGCCAATTTATCTACATTATCCGAATACTGCCTCCCTTATGTAAAAGTTGGTGGATTCTTTGTTTCTTACAAATCCGGTGATATTGTCGATGAACTTTCCGCTGCAAAAACCGCAGTACATGTCCTTGGAGGTACACAAAATAAACCAGTTGTATTCCAGCTTCCAGGCAGTGATATTAGCCGTTCATTTGTAAAGATCAAAAAAATCAAGCCTACCGGGAAGAAGTTTCCTCGAAAAGCAGGACTTCCTTCCAAAGAACCTATCCACGGATAAACAGCTATACATACCTGTAGTCTGTATATGCCGCAATGGAAATTGAACTATTTTTTCTTTATCTTGAACTTCTGCTATTAGTTCTTTTTATAATAGTTCAATTTTAATTGTTATAGTTTATTCCATTTTGTATTTTTGATAGTTCAATTTTTTGTATGCATTGAAAATGTATTTTTATTTTTTTGTATGCAGTTCTGCCAGAAATTTGTTTTCCTATTTCATTTCAAAAAGCGGGTAAGTTCAATTTTTTACCCGCTTAAAATCTGATTTTTTATTTTCATTTAGCTTGATTATTTCTGCAAAAAGCCCAATAATCATTCTTCTGTTTTGTTTTTCAGAGAAAGACAATTTCCATAGAAATTCCCAGAGTTGCATGTCGGTTTTCATGGTGTTCATGAGCAGAATAAGTACCAGTTAAGTACCAGTTCTGTTTGCTATTAGATAATCGCAAAAGTTGATCAAGAGCCATATATAGCCAAATGCGGGATGTACACCGAAGTGTACATCCCGCATTTGGCTATAATGTGTACCTGAACGTACTTTATATTATTCAGCAGAGAAAAGGATATCTAGCTGTTCTGCGAATCCTTCCGGTTGTTCAATTTGTGGAAGATGTCTCGTATCCTTTATGCACATGTATTCTATAGCAGGTACATGCTTCTGATATTGTTTAGCAATCTCAATACTGTTTTCATCATATTGTCCAGAGATAATGCAGATACTATTTGTCGCCTTGCGAATACAATGATAAATATTTGTCTTTGTATATCCACCTTTGATGCTTGCAAACAAATATTTTGAATGTGCGTTTTCATTATGAGCAGATTCATGGTATATCTTCGTCATCTGATAATCTATCGTATCTTCGTCATACAGATACTTATCCACAAATTTTTCATCAATCGCTTCTCTTGAATGAATAATGTTGTACAGTAGCGTACCAATAATCGGTATTTCGATAAGGAACTTCAGCGTCTTGGTTCTCTTATTCGGACATTTTGCAAGTTCCGTAAGTGACAGTGGATTCACCATACAAATCTTTCCAATCACGTTTTCATCATTTCCGCATGCCATAACTGCAATAGCAGCCGATTCTCCCGTAGCCACAACATCTGCCTTTTCGCCAATGATATGTTTAATAAAATCCGTCAGCATTTGCACATAAAGAAAATTAGTATAAGTAATATTTGGTTTTTCAGATCGTCCACAGCCTAGCAGATCCACGGTATAAACAGTATACTTTTCTGCAAGAATTGCCGCTACTTTTTTCCATTCTACGCCAGAGCTTTCTGCATCCAAATCATGAAGTAGCAGTAGTGGTTTACCATTTCCCTGTTTTCTATAATAGATTTTTCCAAATCTCCAGTCATAATAGTTTCCCTCAGATGAGTTTAACAAACTGTCTTTTGTTGCCATTTCTATAAGTGTTTTATTTATCAGATGGATTGTAATCGCACCAAGTGTTGCTAAAATCGCGCAGCTTTTCAATTTATTTTTCATCGTCAATTGCTCCCTTCTCCGAATCATTTTTGTCCAGATTCAGCAAGATTATACTCGCAAATAATATCTGTTTTTGTATAATATTTTACCTTGCGGCTTATAGATAAGTATACCATAATCTCCTCACAGTTTAAAGATTTACATCATGTTATTGTTCCTTGGTTTTCGACAAAATGTTTCACGTGAAACATTTTATCTCTCCTTTTTCAGCTGCTCATAGCCAAATATATTTTCATTTATCTAAAATATTTTTCATACATTTTTATATTTCACTTTATGTAGAATGTTTCACGTGAAACATTCCCGCATTTATAAAAAATGCCGAAATAAATGTTTCACGTGAAACATTTAGTAGATTTAGATAAAGTTTAGTGTTACAATTATATCTAGATGTAAATAAAACTTCATATATATTTGCACACTATTAGAAAGGAGGTAATTGCAATGGGACGAATAATTGCCGTTGCCAACCAAAAGGGTGGCGTTGGAAAAACTACAACAGCGATCAATTTATCCTCGTGTTTAGCGGCGAAAGGGCAGAAAGTTCTCGCAATCGACATGGATCCACAGGGTAATATGTCCAGCGGTCTTGGTATAGATAAGGATAATGTTGACTATACTGTATATGATCTTTTAATTGGCGAAGCCACTATAGAGCAAGTGTTACACAAAGAAGCAATTGAAAATCTCGACGTAATTCCCGCAAACATTGATCTATCTGGCGCCGAAATAGAGTTACTCGAGACCGAGAACAAAGAATACATTTTAAGAGATGAGGTGCTTAAGATAAGAAGTAATTACGATTACGTCATTATCGACTGCCCACCTTCACTTAGTATGCTGACAATCAATTCAATGACTACAGCAGATACAGTATTGGTTCCAATTCAATGTGAATACTATGCACTAGAAGGATTGAGCCAGCTGATTAAAACAATCGAGCTTGTAAAAGAAAGATTAAATGAAAACCTTGAAATGGAAGGTGTTGTATTTACTATGTATGATGCCAGAACCAATCTTTCTCTTCAAGTTGTTGAAAATGTAAAAGATAATCTTGATCAGACAATTTACAAAACTATCATTCCACGTAATATACGACTTGCAGAGGCCCCAAGTCATGGCTTGCCAATCAACTTATATGATCCTCGTTCAACAGGAGCTGAAAGTTATATGTTATTAGCAGATGAAGTAATTCATAAAGGAGAAGAGTAAGCATGACAGCAAAACGAGGCGGACTTGGAAAAGGTCTGGATAGTTTAATCAAAGAAAACAAAACCGCAAAGCATACTGCACCAGCTAAAAAAGAAGTAGTGAATGCCGGTCCAATCATAATGAAGATCAATGATGTGGAGCCAAACCGTGACCAGCCAAGAAAACATTTTGAGGAAGATGCTCTCTTGGAACTTGCTGATTCAATCAAACAGTTTGGAATCCTTCAGCCTCTGATTGTTCAGAAGCGGAACGATTACTACGAGATCATCGCCGGCGAGCGTCGCTGGCGTGCAGCAAAGCAGGCCGGTATCAAAGAGGTCCCTGTTATCATTAAAGAATACACGGATCAGGAAATCGTTGAGATTTCTCTTATTGAAAATATTCAGCGCGAAAATCTGAATCCAATCGAAGAAGCGCAGGCATACAAGCGTCTGCTAAATGAATTCAGTCTGAAGCAGGACGAGGTAGCTGAGCGCGTTTCAAAGAGCAGAACTGCTGTAACAAACTCCATGCGTCTTCTAAAGCTGGACGAGAGAGTGCAGCAGATGATCATTGATGACATGATTTCAACCGGGCATGCGCGTGCTCTTCTTGCAATCGAGGATAAAGAACAGCAGTACATTCTTGCCAATAAAGTATTTGATGAAAAGCTCAGTGTCAGGGATACCGAAAAACTTGTCAAAGAACTGAAAAAGCCAAAAAAAGAAAAAGAAAAGCCTGTTATCCAGAATGCGTTTGTATATGAAGATCTGGAGGAACGTATAAAATCAATCATCGGTTCCAAAGTCCATGTCAATCATAAAGCAAATGGAAAAGGCAAAATTGAAATTGAATATTATTCGGACAACGATCTGGAACGTATATTTGAATTGTTAATGTCAATACAGGAAGGAGAATAATATATGGAAAGTAAAATTCTAAAGTCACTTGGAATTGATCCGGCGTATATATTTCTTTTTCTTATCATGCTGATCATATTGATGTTTCTTCTTTATATTAATGTCAATATGAAATACAACCGTCTGAAATCGAGCTATAACGTATTCATGCGCGGACAGGACGGCAAAACACTCGAAGAAAGCTTCAGCGCAAGATTCAATGAACTCGACGAGCTTTCCAACATTGCCCACGAAAACAAAGCGGACATCCGCATATTGTATCGCGCGTTGCGAAGCAGCTACCAGAAAGTAGGTATTGTAAAATACGATGCTTTCGGTGAAATGGGGGGAAAACTCAGCTTCGCCCTCACAATGCTTGACAATGATAACAATGGATGGATCCTCAATTCCATGCACAGCAGAGATGGCTGTTACACTTATATAAAAGAAATTGTGCGTGGTGAAAGTTACATTGAGCTCTCTGAAGAAGAGGCCGAATCACTAGATCAGGCCGTTTACCAGGAAATGTATGATCCGGATGTACAAGATGCGATCAAACCACAGTAATTTGCCTGAATCCCTTGATAATCCTCAGGTGATAGAATAAGATGATGTAAGTGGAAAAATTTACTTTTGCCACTCACATCATAAGATATAAAAATAAAGGAATAAGACAGGAGAACAATTATGTTAGATATTAAATTTTTAAGACAAAACCCAGATGTTGTAAAAGAAAACATCAAGAAAAAATTCCAGGATGAAAAGCTTCCACTTGTAGATGAAGTAATTGAGCTTGACAAGAGAAACCGTGAAATCAAAGGTGAAGTAGAAGCACTCCGTGCTGAGAAAAACAAAGTTTCCAAAGAAATTGGCGCATGCATGGCTCATGGTGAAAAAGAGAAAGCAGAAGAGCTTAAGAAAAAAGTTCAAGAAAACGCTACCCGTATGGAAGAACTTTCTGCTGAAGAAAAAGAAGTAGAAGCAAAAATCAAAAAAGATATGATGGTTATCCCAAATATCATCGATCCATCTGTCCCGATTGGTAAAGACGACAGCCAGAATGTTGAAATTGAAAAATTCGGCGAACCGGTTGTTCCGGACTTTGAAATTCCATACCATACAGAAATTATGGAAAAATTCAACGGAATCGATCTTGAAAGTGCAGGAAAGGTTGCCGGAAATGGTTTCTATTATCTGATGGGAGATATTGCACGTCTTCACTCAGCAGTTATCTCTTATGCACGTGACTTTATGATCGATCGTGGATTCACATACTGTATCCCGCCTTTCATGATCAGAAGCAACGTTGTTACAGGCGTTATGAGCTTTGCCGAAATGGATTCTATGATGTACAAAATTGAAGGCGAAGACTTATATCTGATCGGAACCAGCGAGCATTCTATGATCGGTAAATTCATCGATACCATGCTTGATGAAGCTGAGCTTCCAAAGACACTGACTTCTTATTCTCCATGCTTCCGTAAAGAAAAAGGTGCTCATGGAATCGAAGAACGTGGTGTATACCGAATCCATCAGTTTGAAAAGCAGGAAATGATCGTTGTATGCAAACCGGAAGAAAGCAAAGAATGGTATGATAAATTATGGAAAAACACTGTTGATCTGTTCCGTTCTCTTGATATCCCGGTTCGTACACTGGAATGCTGTTCAGGTGACCTTGCCGACCTTAAAGTAAAATCTTGTGACGTAGAGGCATGGTCTCCAAGACAGAAGAAATACTTTGAAGTAGGAAGCTGTTCTAACCTTGGTGATGCACAGGCAAGACGTCTTGGCATCCGTGTAAAAGGAAGCGACGGAAACAAATACTTCGCACACACACTGAACAACACAGTGGTAGCTCCTCCGAGAATGCTGATCGCATTTCTCGAGAACAATCTTCAGGCAGACGGTTCTGTCCGCATTCCTGAAGTACTTCGTCCATACATGGGCGGTAAGTCTGAAATCAGATAGAAAACGAGGTAAATTTTGCATAAATATTTAAACGCTATCGGATTCCACGATATCGCATCTGAACGCGAATGGTATCAGATTCTTCTTGAATCCGAAAAGAATTTTTCCGGATATGACCGTATTGCCTTGGACGAACACACAGATCTCTGTGAGCTTCGCAGGGAATACGGCAACGGAATTGGCATTTCTTCCTACGGCTTTATCGATGAAAATGATGAAGCGTTCCGCAGAGAATGCTATTTCCCATATTTTTCAGGCAGTGGAGTCAGCTCTTATGCTGATATTGCAGTAGAACAGAAAACCTTCTCACCGACCTATGTTGGTGTCTGCGAGGATGTAAAGCTCGGCTGCAGTATCATTTTCCATATTCAAAACGGAATGGAATACATAAAAGAAGCCACTCTCGGCGGTCTGAACAAAAGTTCAATCTCTGTAACATTTTCCGGGCTTGCCTTAAGTGGGAAAATTTTGCTTCCGGTCACAAAGGATACAGGCGCTGCGGACAAGAGAGCGGAAGAGCTCCGCAACCGGATGATGCTCATGAGCGCAGCAAAGGAAGGGAATCCCGATGCCATTGAAAGCCTTACGCTTGACGACATCGACACCTATGCCGCAGTATCAAAAAGAATCCGTGGGGAAGATATTTACAGCATTGTCGATACACATTTTATGCCATCTGGTCTTGAATGTGACCAGTATGCGATCCTTGGTGAGATTCTGAATATCGATACCATTGAAAATCTTCTTACTGGGAAAGAACTTTATGTTCTTACAGTTGAAACCAATGAGCTTCAATTTGATGTATGCGTACCGGTTGAAAAGGTGATTGGCGAACCGGCAATTGGAAGACGGCTGAAGGCACAAATCTGGCTGCAAGGGCATATTAATTTTTAGGGAAAAATTTTGACTTATATAAAAAGCATGACCAAATTTCTTTTAATTGAAAATTAGTCGTGCTTTTTGTATATGCGCTTCAGAACATTCGACTTTACATAAAGAAGTCCTATAAAAGCTATTTCACATACAAAATCCCGCTTTGTTACCTCACCATAATTATCCCATAATTATTCTCTTAGAAAAGCATTTGACATTTTCATGTTCAAACGGTATGATATATGTGTATGTTCTATTAGTTAAATGAATATAACAAGTGTCTCCTAAGAGAAAGCCGAGGCATTCCCCAAATTGGGGAACGTTCTAATGTTACCAAAGCAAAAAAATCTGTAGATTGACAACTTGAAAAAGAGTTGATAATCTTATATATGGCCGAAGGGAAAAATCCCAGAAACCCAGTAAAATCAAGGGTTTGCGGCATGTGTCGTCATAGCTCAGCTGGATAGAGCACTCGCCTCCTAAGGGTCAGGTGGAGCAATCCCCTTTCGGAAGCGATTTATGAAATAAATTTGAAAATTGCTCCATTACAATTAAATACGTCTCAGTACCTCAGTAGGATAGAGGGTTCGCCTCCTAAGCGAAACGTCGCAGGTTCGATTCCTGTCTGGGACGCCAGCAAACAACGCTGAAAGCCTTGATTTATCGAGGTTTTCAGCTTCTTTTGTTTTTGGCTTATAACCTGTCAGATAAGAACATATTTAATTTATATTTTGCAATTTCTTTTGATTTTCAGAATTTGTAATTCGATATTTTTATGACTGTTTGAGTAGAAGAGTTTGCTAACACTTTTTTTATTTTGAAAAAATATCAGCAGATTTTTGAAGATTTGCTAACACTTTTGAAAAATTACTTTGAAGCTGATTGTTTCAAAAGCATTGCTTTCATCTCCGGCGTAAGTGATTTTAAAAGCTGTAAAAGCTCCATATCACTGTCTGATAAGCCGTTGTTTTCTGGCTGAACTTCCTCATTTTGTGGTTGCATTTCTGAATCATGGTTTAGAGTGGTCTGATTGAGAAACGCAGACAGGGATTTGGAAAGGTGAACGTTATCTACGTGAAAACCTTTATGCCTGAGAAAACAGATGAGAAAAAATTTGGAGAGGAATTAGAGAAGTTTAAAAAACAAACTTCTGTGGAAAATGAAGAACCTGCAGAAGTTTACAATGCAAACTTCATGAAGTCCCAAAATCAAACTTCTAGAAGTCTCGAAAACAAACTTCAAGAAGTTTACATTTTAAACCCTAATAATACTATTCCCAAAGTTCAAGAAATCATAGAGTGTATGGATTCAATTCCATATGCTCTTTTTCTTTCATATTTCAAAGAAAAGAGGATAAAGAAATGTCAGAGAAAAGATGTTATACAGTTCAGGAGTTACAGGAAATCTTAGGAGTCAGCAGACCTACTATTTATAACCTTTTGAAGAAAAAGGAATTCCGGTGGATCCAGTTGGATGGCGGAAAGTATCGCATCTCTAAGAAGAGTTTCGACGACTGGCTCGATAACTTGGAACAGTAAAAACAGGGTGTTGATCAGGCAGATATTGTCTGCATCGACATCCTAAATTTTTTTTCTGGATTTGAGATATGATATAGGAAAATAACACTAGCCATGATAGAACAGGTACATATCTGGATACCGTAGCAGCATCCACTGATCAAGCAGAACTGAAAACAGTACAGGACTTTCTGGATCGTATTGAGAATCAGAAATTGTATCATGTGCTGATCACCGTGGACAGGCTTACCCTTCAGATCGTTCTGATGAAGATCCAGGGGTATAGCACTCATGAAATAGCCAGGTATCTGAAGATTACCGAAAAGGCGGTTTACAGGCATATGGACAGGCTGAAAGAAAAAGTGAAGAAGATCTTCGAGTAGTTCATGATAATCACAAAGCAGGGTGTGAGAACAAACTCCACCCTGCTTATCATTTATTAGAAAAAATGAAACTTTTGTCAAAACCAGTATTTAAAAATTTTATCAGTAATAAAGTGCAGAATGCTGTTTGGATTGCTATTTTTATGCAACTATTTCTTGTTGCTCTTGACAAAATCTTTTTTAAAGATTAAAATTATAACAGTGTTATATAGCACTGTTATATAGGAGGTGTGCAAAATAAACGGAAATGGAACGACTTTAGAAAATATCCACCGGGCAGCGAAAGCAGAATTTTTAGAAAAAGGATATAAAGACGCTTCCCTGCGGAATATTGTGAAATCCGTGGGAATGACTACCGGAGCCTTTTACGGATATTATAAAAGTAAAGAAGAACTTTTTGAAGCCATCGTTGGTGAGCATTACGAATATATTCTCAAACGTTTTATAAAGGCACAGCAGGAGTTCGCCGAACTACCAGCTGCCCAGCAGCCGGAAGTCATGAGTGACATTTCGGGGCTTTGTATGTACGATATGCTCCATTATGCGTACGAACATTTAGAGGAATGTAAACTGATCCTCTGCTGTTCGGAAGGAACAAAATTTGCCGGGCTAATTGATGAAATGGTGGAGATTGAAGTGGAAGGGACTCATGCCTATCAGGAGGTTTTAAGGAAGCTTGGAAGGCCCTCTCCGCATATCGATCCTTCGCTGGAGCATATTCTGATCACCGGAATGTTTCATACCTTTTTTGAATTGATCATCCACGAAATGCCGCTCAAAGATGCCGAAAACTACGTCAGAGAAATGCGCGCCTTTTATACAGCGGGATGGATGAAAATTATGGGGCAGTAATGCCTTATAATTTTTGCTTGATAGTTAGCTGAAACTAATCTAAATTCGGATATTGTAAGAACATAGACGTGTTCTCTTTATCATAAACACAAAGAAAAGGAGGAATTTTTTTGAAAAAGCAATCCAATTTATCACGCCTGCTGGAAATTGCAGGCAGCCATAAGTACCTGACCTATGCTTCCTGGGTGCTTTCTGCGATCAGTGCCCTGATTGCTCTGGTACCATTCTATTACATCTGGAAAATGATCAAGGAAGTATTGGAGGTGGCACCGAATTTTGACCAGGCACAGAACCTGACCGGTAATGGCTGGATGGCAGTATTGTTTGCGGTTATAGCGGTGCTTGTCTACATAGCAGGGCTGATGTGTTCCCATTTGGGAGCATTTCGTATTGCCACAAACCTGCGTATCCAGACCATGGAGCATATTGTTAAGTTGCCTCTTGGGTTTGCCGAGAGTTTTGGCAGCGGAAAACTGCGCAAGATTGTCAACGAATCCAGCGCAGCCACCGAAACCTATCTCGCCCATCAGCTTCCCGACAGAGCCAATGCCATTGCAACCCCCTGCGGTCTTTTGGTGCTGTTGTTCGTGTTTGACTGGAGACTGGGACTATTGAGTCTTGTTCCGGTTGTGCTGGGGTTTCTGATCATGATGGCAATGACCGGAAAGCAGATGCAGGAAAAGATGAAAGAATACCAGAATGCGCTGGATGATATGTCCAATGAAGCGGTAGAGTATGTCCGTGGGATTCCGGTGGTAAAAACCTTTGGCCAGACGATCTTTTCCTTTAAGAAGTTTAAAGACTCCATTGACCGGTATAAAGTATGGGTGATTGCTTATACCAGGCAGCTTCGGACACCGATGATGTTCTATACAGCTGCGATCAACGGCGTTTTTGCCACACTGATTGCCGGAGGACTGTTGCTTACGCAAGACGGTGTAACTTCCGGTTTCTTACTGGATCTTATTTTCTATATCATCATTACACCGGTTATTTCTGTCACACTGACACGCATTATGTTCCAAAGTGAAAACGCCATGATCGTAGACGACGCTTTACAGAGAATTGACAGCGTTTTGCATTTGAAGCCTCTGGAGGAAACGAAACATTCAAAGCATCCTCAAAACGCTTCCGTGGAACTGAAATCGGTTCATTTCAGCTATGATGGAGAAAAAGAAGTATTAAAAGATATTTCACTGACCATTCCTGCAGGACAGACGGTAGCTTTTGTAGGTCCATCCGGCGGTGGAAAAACAACCCTTGCCAACCTGATTTCCCGATTCTTTGATCCCCAGAGCGGAATGGTAAAAATCGGTGGTGTTAATGTGAAAGACATCCCGAAAGAGGAACTCATGAACACGGTGTCTTTCGTATTTCAGAACAGCCGTCTGATCAAGGCATCTATTCTGGAAAATGTGCGTATGGGAAAACCGGAAGCTACCCGTGAGGAAGTTCTGACTGCCCTTCATCACGCGCAATGCGATGATATTCTGGAAAAACTCCCACAGGGTGTGGATACGGTCATCGGTACAAAGGGTGTCTATCTTTCCGGCGGCGAGCAGCAACGAATTGCCATTGCCCGTGTGATGCTGAAAAATGCTCCGATTATCATTCTGGATGAAGCCACTGCCTTTGCTGACCCGGATAACGAAAGCCGCGTACAGGCTGCTTTCTCAAGACTTTCCGAGGGTAAGACAGTGATTATGATTGCCCACAGGCTTTCTACCGTAACAAATGTGGATCAGATTTTTGTCATTTGCGACGGACGGGTTGCCGAGTGCGGAAACAGTCGCGAATTGCTTGCAAAAGACGGTATATTCAGCCGTATGTGGAAAAATTACCAGACTTCCGTGCAATGGAAGGTAACAAAGGAGGTGCAGTGATATGATCAAAAAACTGCAGAAAAAATATGCCCTGTCTGAACAGGGAGCAAAAGACCTGATCAAAGGCTGCCTGGCCTGTGTCCTTCAGAATCTGTCTTTTATGTTTCCGGTGGGACTTTTATATTACCTGGTCAGCGATCTGATGAACGGGGGTGTTCCCGGCGAGAAAATTCCATTTTATGTGGCAGGCTGCGTGGTGTGTATCGGCTTGATTCTGCTGACCACTTTCTTTCAATACAATGCGACCTATTTTGCCACTTACAAAGAAAGCGGTATCCGCCGCATTACCCTGGCAGAGCATCTGCGCAAAATCCCCCTTTCCTTTTTCGGGAAAAAGGATTTAGCCGATCTTACCAGTACCATTATGGCGGATTGTACCTTCCTGGAGCAGAGTTTTTCGCATTTTATCCCTGAGCTTGCGGGTTCGATCATTTCTACAGTTCTGATTTCCATTGGTCTGCTCTTTACGGACTGGAGAATGGCACTGGCTGCCTTATGGGTTCTGCCGGTTGCCTTTGCGATTGTGGGATTTTCCGCAAAGATTCAGGAAAATCTGAATCAGAAAGCCATGGATGTAAAGATGGCCTGCGCAGACGGGATACAGGAGTGCATTGAAACGGTTCGTGACCTGAAAGCGAACAATGCGGAGCAGGCATATTTAAAAGGTCTGGAAAAGAAGATCCGTGCCGTGGAGCATCGTTCCATCCTCAATGAATTCGGCCTTGCTGTTTTTGTGGTTTCCGCATCGCTGGTGCTGAAGCTTGGTATTGCAACGGTTGCGCTGGTGGGAGCTGTTTTGCTCATGCAAGGAAGCCTCTCCGTGCTTACATTCTTTATGTTCCTTCTGGTAGTATCCCGTTTATATGACCCTCTGCAGGGCGCACTCCAGAATCTTGCGGCAGTCATCAGTACACGAACCAACATTGCCCGTATGAATGAAATTCTCGATCATCCGATCCAGCAGGGCAGCGACAGGCTTTCCAATCAGGGGTATGATATTGTCTTTGACCATGTTAGGTTTGCCTACAATACCGGAGAAACCGTATTGAAAGATGTTTCCTTTACGGCAAAACAGGGAGAGGTTACGGCTTTGGTCGGCCCATCTGGCGGCGGAAAAACAACCGTATCCCGGCTGGCAGCAAGGTTCTGGGATATTAACAGAGGAAAGATTACCGTGGGAGGCATGGATGTATCCCGAATTGACCCGGAAACACTGCTTTCTCTGTATTCCATCGTATTCCAGGATGTTACACTGTTTGACAATACGATTCTGGAAAATATCCGAATCGGAAACAAAGACGCCACAGATGAACAGGTCATTGCTGCTGCGAAACTTGCCAATGTGGATGAATTTGCGGAAAAACTGCCGGATGGATGGCATACCAATATCGGGGAAAATGGCTGTGAACTTTCCGGCGGAGAGCGCCAGCGTATCTCTATTGCCCGTGCATTTCTGAAAAATGCGCCGATCATTCTTTTAGATGAAGCCACTGCTTCCCTGGATGTGGAGAATGAAACTCTGATACAGACAGCCCTTTCCCGTCTGATCGCAGATAAAACGGTTCTGGTTATCGCCCACAGGATGCGTACCGTAGCAGGAGCAGATAAAATTGTTGTCCTTTCTGATGGCACCGTGGCAGAAGAAGGATCACCAAAGAATCTGGAAGAAAAGAATGGTGTATATGCCCATATGGTAAAACTGCAGACAGAAAGCCAGAATTGGAAACTTGCGTAAAGAAAAGGGAGGGCTGGTTATGCAAACATTAGGCGTTGTGGAGGATACCCTGTTTGTCCCTATGCTGGGCAGAATCTATGCCAGTGAGCATTGCCCACAAATTTTATATGATAAAAAGGCGTTGGAATTGAAAAATAGGCTGCCGTTAGACTTGATTGAACAGAATATGCAGAACCAGTATACCCTTTTGGCCTCTGCTTCCCGGTCTGCTAATATGGATCGGATTATTCGGGCTTTTCTGGAACGCAGACCGGACGGTGTGATTGTCCAGCTGGGCTGTGGTCTGGAGACAACCTATCACCGATGTGATAACGGAAAGACACACTGGTATGCCGTGGATCTACCGCATGTGATAGAATACCGGCGAGATCTTCTTCCCGAACCAGAGAGGGAATTATATATTTCCGGGGATGCCTTTGCAAAGGATTGGATCAAAAAAGTTCGCAATGATGTACTTGATACTCCTATTCTCGTTACTGCAGGCGGATTATTTCATTATTTTGAGGAACATAAGGTCATTGCCCTTCTGCGTATGATTGGGCAATTTGGAAATATGGAAGTTGTTTTTGATACGGTGAACAAAAGAGGCATGACCATGATGAAGAAAAAATATATGAAACAGGTCGGCCATGCCGATGCACAGATGTTCTTTTATGTGGATTCCGCGGAAGAACTGGCAGCAAAAATCGGGAATAATGTGAAAGTGATTACGGAGGAACCATACTATCGTTACATCCCTAAAAACAGTTTAAAGCTATCCACAAAGGTCAGTATGGCAGTTTCTGATCAATTCAAGATGGTAAAGATGATTTGTTTAAAAACCTAAGATTTTTTAACATAAAATAATTTTTGCAAGTGCAAAGAAATAAATCAACGCTTGAAAAAGGAGTAAATAATATTTGATATGCAATAATCATTATCTTAATAAGCTCTATAATGATTTAGTAACAAATTCTCCTAAAATAATTTCAATGAACATTCCCTCTGATATTTGACAAAAGGCGGTTTACAGGCGTATGGACAGGCTGAAAGAAAAAATCAAAAAAATATTTTAATTATGAGGGGAAATTCATAGTTTCCCATTGGCGACAGGGTGAGAGGACGAAATCCTCCACCCTGTTTTCCTTTGTGTGGCGTAAACAGGATTGTTCCTTGACAACCGAATAGTCATTCGCCAAATACTTCCTCTTTGTGATTGTGATGAGCATAAGCGTGCGGAGCAGTACGCCAAGACCTGCCGACAAGCAAATAGCGATGAAAGGTGGTGAGCGAACCTATACTGACTCCAAATATCGGGTAGCCCTCGGTTTCGCCATAACCCACAAAGAGCATAATGGTACTCCCGTCCAGTCACAGTCCGAGCGGTATCCAATCCGCCGCAGGCAATGAGGGCGGCTCTGGCAGACCGTCAGTTGGGGTGAAACTCCCGTGGAGTCAGTTCGCTGCTGACCGTTTGGCGACTTCCCTGCGCTTTTGCGCATTTGCATTTCGGGGTGTCGAGGACAAATAGAAATGCCATGATCATAAAGCCAGATATAAGGTTATCAATGAGAACAGAGCTTTGTTTTATATGCTCCCGACCTCAAAAAGCCTTTCGTCTGGCTTATTACATAGACAGAAACCGTATGTCAAATATAGATTGGAGGGTATTCAAATGAAAAGAACTGTCAGGCGTGGAGATATTTACTACGCAAAACCTGATCCGCATATCGGCTCTGAACAGGGCGGCACAAGACCTGTCCTCATTCTTTCCAATGATACAGGAAACAGGTTCAGCCCTACGATACGTTAACAGAGCATATGTGGTTTTGGTTTTATAAAATGTTGTTCTGTAGGCAGAGGAATAATTTTACCACCACAGGAAGAGCACTTGCATATATCTTTATTGTAAAGAAGACAGATAATGGAAGGTGCATCCATATCTTTCAGTTTGGAAATATATTTTTTGCAGCCAAGGATGTTTCTGCATAGGGCAATCTTTTTCTTCTTATTTCTGGATGAAAGAAGACCATAGTGCCTGATACGTACAAAACGTTTTGGAGGAACGTGCATTAAAAATCGACGGATAAATTCCTCGCCGGATATGGTGATCTCTTTCCAATGCCCTTGATTTTTGTAATCTTTAGCAGAAAAAGTAACTGTAGATTCTGTCATGTCTTTGATACGGTAGTTGCTGATAGCAATCCGGTGGGTGTATTTTCCAAGGTATCTGATGACAGATTCGGCACCATCAAATGGTTTCTTACAATAAGGAATCCATTCCTTTGCATAGCAGGTATTTAACAATTCCTTGAAAGTATAGTAGTTTTTGTAAGGAGTAGCTGATCTATGAAATTCAAGTCTGTCATTTTCCCAGAGCTGCTTAAGTTCAGCCATATATTTTCCACGAAACGTTTTGGAGATCGCCTTAATCGGAAGAAAAAATCTTTCCCGTTGTCTTTCCAATGATTTTTCACATCCAGCCCTCCACCAAGAACAATTGCATGGATATGAGGATGAAAATTCATGGTGCTTCCCCATGTATGGAGGATACAAATATAGCCGATATCAGTCCCAAGATATTTATTATCAGCAGCAAGTTCACTGAGAGTATCTGAAGCCGCATGATAAAGAGCAGTGTATAAGAATTTCTGGTTGCTGTAGATAATGGGATTAAGTTCTTCCGGAACTGTAAAAACCACATGGAAATAAGGTGCATCTAAGACATCCTCCCGCCGTGCATCTACCCACTTTTCTTTTGGAAACTCCTGACACATAGGACAGCATCTGTCACGGCAGGAGTTATAGTGGACTGATCTACAACCGCAGTCCTCGCATACGCTTACGTTCACACCGAAGGCACCGGTTTTGCAATTCATGATGTGGTAAGCGGCTTTTCTCTGAGCGGGAGAAATATCATGTGTGGATTCAAATGATGAATAAAAACGATGAAAAACATCCTGAATCGTACAATCCTTACTCATGATTCACCACCTTCCGGGTTGTCGAACGGGCTGCGGATTCCAAGAAGTGTCTTGTTGCTCACATGAAGGTAAACATCTGTAGAGCGAGGATCAACATGTCCCAGAAGTGACTGGATATATTTTATATCTGTGCCACTTTCGAATAGGTGGCTGGCAAAACTATGACGGCACGCATGAGAGGAAACATGACGGTTAATGCCGGCGAGTTTAGCACTTTTCTTAAAGAACTGGTTAACACTGGCTATATCAAGATATCCACCGGACCAGGAACTTGGGAAAAGGATATCTTTAGGGCGACCACATTTGTACCAATACTCTGTGAGAAGGTCTAAATTTTTTTGAGACAGAATTGTATACCTGTCAATTCTGCCTTTGGTTTCACGAACATGAATTGTCATGTTGGTACGTGAAATGTCATCATAATGAAGATGAACGACCTCCGATACACGTAATCCGGAAGAATACATAGTTGCAATAATCGCTTTATGTTTCAGATTCGGAGTGGCGTCAATGATTGCATTTATTTCATCGCAGGATAGAACAGCAGGAAGATTTCGCTCTCTTTTCATAGCCGGAACAGTGTCATCATCCCAGACAATCTTCAGCACCTTTTTATATAAGAACTTGATTGCAGACCGATAGTGATTGTGAGTTTCAGGAGACCTGCCTTCCAGACGTTTGGCAGTAAGAAAACTTTCCGCATCTTCAAGTGTAAGATCAGAAACATTTTTTCCAATCCAACGAAGGAAGTAACTGACATCAGAGCAATACAGTTGAATCGTTCTTTCACGCAGGTTACGTTTCTCCGCTTCATTGCGGATGGATTCAAAAATATCTTTATACATAATAAAACCTCCAGAATAAGTAGTCTTAATAATTACATCTACCTATTCGGAGGTGCATTGGCGTCATAATTCCGATTGCGGAAGAGGCTAGAAAATGTTATTCTTATCATAGGCAGTGGAGCTTTCTTAGT
>NZ_JAQEUJ010000023.1:0-38551 GCF_027695515.1 Coprococcus sp. LG101-27 | reverse complement strand
TTGCGGTGATATAATTCGCCATACTGCATCCGGTTTTTGAGCTGTTCTTTTCTGGCAGCTTTCAGTATTTCAGTCAGCGTATCTCCAAAATCAACAATCCTTACTTTTTTCCGTTTCGTTGGTCCGATAATATTTTTGTGTTTCATGCCGTCGTAGCGGATACTGCGTTTTATGGTCAGGCATTGTTCCTCAAGGTTAATGTCCTGCCATGTAAGACCACAGGTTTCCCCGATACGGAGCCCGGCATAATACGCAATTTGAATCGGAAGAATAGCAGGTGGATTTTTCTTTTCCAGATATTGGATAAGCCGTTCATAATCCTCATGTGAAATCGGCTGTGTACCTTCTTCCACTTCATCATCGGAAAAGAGGTCAACTTCCTCTGCCTGCTTTTTCAGCTTAATATACTGCATCGGATTGAAACTGATTAACTGTTTTGGAAATACTGCAAAACGGAATGACTGCTGTAACACTGCGGAAAAAGAATGGATATAATCTTTGCTGTATCCCTTTTTTACTTTCCCGTCTGGAAACTCACCACCGAATGTAAGCAGATCAAGAAATGCCTGTAAATGTTCGGCAGTAACTGTTTTCAGTTTGCGGTCTGCAATCGGGTGTTTTTTGGTACATCGGATTGCACCAAGATAATTTTCCACTGTACCGTTGCTGAGTGTCCCAGTTTTCAGTTCTTCTTCTGCCCACATATCCAGAAGTTCCCCTACGGTAAGATTATCTGCCTTTGCAACAAACTTCTTATCTTCGTAGTCTTCCAGTGCCTTGCGGAGAAGCTTTTCCGTCTCACTTTTACTTTCGGTTCCGGCGTATTCTTTCTGAACCATTTTACCGCTTGCATCTTCTACATAGAAACGATAGTACCATTTTTTTCCTTTTTTTCTAACAGATCCTTTTGCCATAATCGTATGTCTCCTTTCGATATCAGACAATCGGAACTGCTGAAATGCTTCTTGCGTGTAGGCATCTTATGGACAAGTCCATAAGCCAATTCGCCGCTCGTCAAATCTGTAAACAGCTTGACTCGCTTGCGCTCATTGTATCATAACTCCGATTATCTTACTATACCGATTCAGAATCGTCATACATAACTTCGGATAAAAGATTTGCAAGCCTTTGTTCTGCCGCTTCCGGTTTCTTTGAATAGAGCCTTACAACATCTGCCATATCATTAAATGCGTTGACAGTATGTGTGATCTCCCTGAGAAACATAATCTCATTATATTCATCTTTCGATTCAAATCCCATTACTTTGGCAATGTCCGCATCTTTGGTACTGCCTTTGTAATTTTTACAGGCGAACTGAAACGAATCCAGAAACAGTTCATATTGCTTTAACATTAACAGCAGTAAGTCTTTAGAAAAAGCGTCTTCTGTTTTATTGAGGTCAAGAGGAAACTGTTTGAGAATGTCGCCCATCGCATCACGAATCTGCAATTCTTTCTTATCCGTAATATCAGTTTCATATTCATCGGTTTCCCCTTTGAGCCATTCAATTGATACATGAAGTGCTTCCGAAAGACCTTCCAGTACCATCTTTTTGGTATTGTCAATCGAACCATTCTCATAACGCAGGATTGTGGAAGCGGTAACTCCCATCTTCTCTGCGACATAAGGCTGTGTCAGATTTAATTCGAGACGGCGCTGTTTTGCCCTGCTGCCGATCAGCTTGCGTAGTTCTTTATCTTTCATGCTGATGTGCCTCCTTTTTCGGTATGTCATTACTATACCACGCAACAAAATATATTGCAATATGCAATTTTAAGAAAAGCAGCAAAATTTCATAATGCTTGACAAAGCAATATAAACACGCTATACTGACAGCACAAATGAAATTGCATAATGCAATTCGAAAGGAGGTGGTCATATGACGCAAAGAAAGATTGCCTTATCTATTGAGGAAGCTGCTGATTATACGGGAATTGGCAGGAACACCCTGCGAAAGTTGGTAGAGTGGAAGAAACTTCCGGTATTGAAGGTTGGGAGAAAAGTCCTGATCAAAACGGATATGCTGGAACTTTTTATGGAAGCCAACGAGGGCAGGGACTTGAGGGATAAGGGAAATGTGAAAGCAGTCACAAGAAACGGTTCAACTTAAAAAAGCGGTTCCCGAAGAAACCGCCAAAGGTTCTATCAGACCGGAGTCATGATATACCTACACGCAAGCAGATTATACCATGTACTTCGTCTGACAGACAACAGGAAACTTATGTTTGGAAAAAAAGAAAGGACGATGATATTTATGGCAAGATCAACAAAGAGTTATGAGGAGCGTATGCTCCAGTTGGAAAAGAAAGAACAGGAAAGCCTTGAGAAAGCAAAACAGTATGCAGCACAGAAACGGGAACTGAAGAAACGTCAGAAAGATGTGGAAACCAAAAAACGGACACACAGGCTCTGCCAGATTGGCGGTGCAGTGGAATCGGTACTGGGTTCTGCGATTGAGGAAGATGATATCCCAAAGCTGATCGGCTTCTTAAAAAGGCAGGAAGCAAATGGGAAATTCTTCTCAAAGGCAATGCAGAAAGAGCCAGTTGCAAATACGGAGGAAGTGTAATGCCGGAGGGAGTGGAGTTTCCATTCCCTTCATTGCTTTTTTATGAAGGGCGCACTTATGGACAACCAGAGGTCGTCCGTATAAGTTTGCCACAGGTGGCAACCGGTCTGCGCTTACGCTTGCCGGGCTCGTTCCGTCGGCGGGGCTTTCAGCCAGACCTGCTCATGCCGCAGGAGGCACTCTTCGCCAGAGGGGCACATTCCATGCAGGCTGTTATGCACAGGGCACTCTTACGCAGAGGGTGCTCCGGCAGATACCATTTTCTTTTAGGAAAAACGTTACCTGCCGGAAATCAAAGCCGGATACGGCAGAATGGGGGAAACGGAGCATGGCGATTTTTCATTATACAGTAAAGATTGTTGGACGCAGCAAAGGAAAATCCATCATATCGGCGTCTGCTTATCTCAATGGCGATGTGATGAAAAATGAAGAAACAGGCAGGATCAGCTACTATACTTCAAAAAAAGAAGTCGTTTATACCAGCCTGCTGATGTGTGAAAATGCACCACAGGAATGGCAGAATGTACCTGCTGAAAATATCAGACGGTTCCAGAAATCTGTCCGATATAAAAGGGCAGATAACCAAAATGCTGCACTGGAAAAATTCAAACTTACTTTTCAGAAGCAGCGTTTATGGAATGAAGTCTTGAGGATAGAAAAAAGTTCAGATGCACAACTCGGCAGGTCATTTGAGTTCTCACTTCCGAAAGAATGGAGCCGACAGGAACAGATTGATTATACAACTGAATATATTCAAAAGACCTTTGTAGATAAGGGAATGTGTGCGGATTGGAGTATCCACGATAAAGGAGATGGTAATCCCCATGTGCATTTACTGGTGACGATGCGACCATTCAATTCAGACCACTCATGGGGTAACAAAGAAATCAAGGATTGGGAGTTTGTCAGAGATGAAAATGGAAATATTGTGGTGGATGAATCCCATCCGGACTGGTGGCAGGATAAAAAGAACCCTGACCGTCATGGAATCCGAATCCCCGTACTTGATGAAAATGGAGTCCAGAAAGTCGGGACAAGGAACCGCAAACAGTGGAAACGTGTATTAACCGATGCTACCGGGTGGAACAATCCGAAAAATTGTGAGCTATGGCGGAGCGAATGGGCAAACGTCTGTAATGCACATTTGAAAACGGAAAATCACATTGACCATCGTTCTTATGCAAGGCAGGGAAAATTAGAGATACCGACGATCCATGAGGGCGCAGATGCCAGAAAAATTGACGAGAAATTTCAAAACGGACAGACATCCTCTACTTCATGGAAAGTAGAGGAAAACCAGATCATAAAAAGACAAAATGCACTGCTGGATAAAATACAGATTTCTTTTGGAAAAGTATCCAGTGCATTAACACAATGGAAGGAGCGATTGCGTGACATTAGAAGAAAGCCGGGAAGTCATTCCCATGATGGAGACAATGATAAACCAGATCGAGGAACAGCAGAATCTTATGGCAGAGATGGTACAGGAATTGCAGGAACGGGACAGGCAGCTCCTGTCTTTTCAGGAGCAGAACCAGAGTTTAAAAAGCTTAAACAGCGAATTATCCAGGCTGCTAAATCTTTTGCCAGATACAGAAGAACTGCTCTCACAGATCGAGCAACAGAAAACCAGAATCGAACAGTTGGAAAACGAGAATCAGCAATGGCAGGAATTAACGCAGAAGCTGAACAACGAGAACAGCTTATTGCAGAAACAGAACAGCGAATTGCTGACCTTAAACAGCAGATAGAGAAAGCGAGGGAGATCGATGAGCGAATGCAGAAACTTAGAGAACGTCGGGCAGGTGGAAGAACTTCTGCTGATGACCGAACAGATGCAGGACGAACTGGATCAGAAAGACCAGACAATCCAGGAACTAAACAGGCAGCTAAGCGAATCGCTGACCTTGAACGAGAAATTGAACAGCGAAAACAGAGCCGAGAATATCGAAGCATTGCGGACAAGATTAAGGCAAACAGAGGAACGATTGACCAGCGAGACAGACAGCAGGAAAAGAGCCGACGCAGAAGCCGTGGCATGGAAATTTAAGTATGAAAAAGCAGAGCAGGAAAAACTTTATGCACAGACACACCAAAAGACGGTAGAGGTAGCTGTTGAGAAAAAAGTGCCTTATGAGAAATGTGAAAAATGTGACCGTACTGCTTACCGGAAAGCAAAAGAAAAATGCGATAGCCGTAAAAGCCAGTTAGAAAAGAAATATAAAAATATGACGATTGGTTATGAAAGTATCTTGTTTCTACTGGCATGGTACAGCATAACAACAACACTGTTTACTGCGATTCTTTCGCCGGTTTTCCTTAACGACTGTATCGTCTTTTTCGGTGCGTTAGGAAAAGGAATGGGAAGTTTATTTCGGGAGTTTGTGACAGGTGCAGACTCTTTCGGACAGTTAAGCAGTGGAATACCTAACAGTATTCTTTCCGGGATTGTGTACTGGCTGATTGCCGGTACTGTCATGGCAATTTTATTCGTAATAACCGGGTGGCTGATAATCGGGATTGGTTATCAGGTAGGAAAAATCTACCGGAAATATTGTTGGGATATCATCAGTATCGTGGTAGCGATAACGAGTACAGCTGTTGTAATTTACTTTGGAGAATGGATTAAAAACGCTAATCCGATAAATCTTATTGTATTGCTATTACTGTCGCATATTATTTATATTGGAATCAGATGTTATGTGAAAGACTGGATGGAAGAACGAGGATATTATTAAAAGAGGACAGGGAAATTTCATAATCTTCCTGTCCTTAGTAAGGGACTATTGATTGTTTATATAAAGAAAAAGTATATAAATAAATCTTGACAATTAGCACGAACTCGGACTATAATACAAAAGTCCGGATTCGTACTAATTTAAGGAGGAAAAAGATGAGAAAAGATAATAATATGATAATACAGTTGCAACGATATTATGCTTTATGGAAAGAATGTACAGCAATGTATGAGGAATGGTCAAAGGATCAGGGACTGTCTTCAAATGGAGTTTTTGCTTTGCATTCATTTTATGAAAGTAATGGAAGATGCACGCAGAAAATGATAAGTGAAAAATGGAATATACCTAAGCAAACGGTAAATACGATACTAAAAGATTTTCAGAAAAAAGGATACATCAATATGGTATCTGATGATTCAGACAAGAGAAATAAGCTGATATGCCTCACAGAATCAGGAATGGAATATACGAAAGATATCATAGAAAAACTGCACTCAAAAGAAATATATGTAATCGAAAAAATGGGATTAGAGAATATAGAAAGTCTTAATGATAATACAGAGCTGTTTATCAGACTTTTCAAGGAAGGAGATTGTAAGAAAAATGAATCATAAATCATTATTTTTTAAATATGTTATTCCATCTATTATAGCATTTGCATTATCAGGAATATATGCGATAGTGGATGGATATTTTGTAGGCAATACCATAGGAGATGCTGGACTTTCGGCTATTAATATTGCATATCCGATTGAGGCTTTGATTCAGGCTCTTGGAACAGGAATTGGTATGGGAGGAGCTGTTTATTACTCAATTAATGCAGCAGAAAAGAAAGGAAAACGGGCAGAAGAATTTATTGCTACAAGCTGGTGGCTTCTTGTAATAGTAAGTGTTATCAGTACCATAATTATTTACTCCTTTTCGTCTAAAATTTTAGGATTGCTTGGAGCAGATGGAATTATATTAACAAATGCGACAGATTATATCAAAATTATAGCACTTGGAGCAATATTGCAGATTCTTGGAACTGGAATGATGCCATTCATTAGAAATTATGGAAACTCTTTCTGGTCAATGTTTGCGATGGTTGGTGGATTCATAACCAATATTGTTCTGGATTTTATCTTTGTATGGATATATGAAATGGGCATGAAAGGTGCAGCCACAGCTACAATAGCCGGACAGGGTGTGACTGCAGCAATTGCAATCATATACGCATTATATAATAAAAAGTTTTATGTGTATGTATCCTTAAAAAATGTAAAAGAAATGTGTGGCGCTATATTCAGAGTAGGTCTTGCACCATTTGGGCTAGCATTGACTCCTAATATTTCATTGGTGTTTATAAACCGATTCTCCGCTTCTTATGGGGGAGAAAAAGCTATTGCAACTTATGCATGTGTATCCTATATTATCTGTATCATATATCTCATATTGCAGGGCGTAGGTGATGGAAGTCAACCTTTAATGAGCCGTTTTTATGGTGAGAAGGATCAAGAAAGCCTGAGAGGAGTTCAGAGAATGGCATACATTTTTGCAATAATTCTTGCTGTTTGTGGTGGAATTATCATGTATGTAAACAGAGCAAATATTGGAGGGGTTTTCGGAGCTTCTTATGAAGTAAGTATTGAGATTTCTAAAATTGTACCTATATTTTTAGTGTCATTACCATTTGTTGCGATTACCAGAATAGCGACAGCTGGATTTTATGCTACTGAAAAAAGTGGATTGTCATACATTCTTACATTCATTGAACCAGTATTGATGCTGATATTTATGCTTGTTTTACCACCTTTATTTGGTGGACAGATTATGATATGGTGGAGTACGGTATTGGCACGTGTTTTTTCAGCGATTCTGGCATTCATACTAATAAAATATTGCGAAAAGGGAGATTTGCAATATGGAATACAGAAAATTTAACAATCAGATAGTAGCAAGAATAATCTAGGTTTATCTATTGTATTTTTAAGGACAGCCTCATAGCAATAGGGCTGTCCTTTTAAAATTATGAAGCTAATTTTTAATAAATTCTAGTAGATTTTGATTGGAATAATCATAACTCTAATGAATCTTCAGCATCTACCCACATCTGTAAATTCCCATCAAGATATAACCTTGCATATTCTAATGGCTCATCGATTGCAAGCGATGTCAAAGCACAATCAGATCCAGGTGTGGTTCTTAAATTTTTTTCTGCTTCCCAACAATCAATACGGAGTATATAGCCCGTATTAGTATATACATCAATGCTGTTGCACTGTGGATTGTATTCTGCAAATATTGTTCTCATCGTATCCCATCTCCTTATCATTTAATCAATCAGTAGTAGCAAAAATTAAGAAGCATTTCAATCAGTTCACCATGTCACTTTTATTTTGTGTTATACTGTCTTATAGATTTTTCTTGCCCTTGTATTTGCCCTTATCAGAGTGCATAAACACTGATGGGACGATATAACACAAGGGAAATAATAAGGGAAAGCTCACCTGCGACAAATCCAGTGTTTTCAAGGGGGTGCGAAGAATTTAATAATAAAATATAACAGTTATTAAATTTCTTAAAACAGGTGAAATCTCAATCGGGATTTGGAGGAGATTCTTATTTATGAAAAAAGGGATAAACAAATCAATTTTATTTTACATTGCATCAGTTCTGTTTTTCATAGCGTCAGCTATTGGCTTTACGAGTGGAAATGAAAGTTCTATGGCTATAGTATGGTTATGTCTTGGTTCTTCATTTCTTTGCTTGGGTTCGACTCATAAGAAAAAGGAAAACAATACAGATGATAAATAATTTCCTGCTTGTATTGTTGGAAAATCGGAATTCATAGAGTTCTTTTGTGATTTGCAACTGCTGGTTGACAGATTTACAGCCTGAAATGGTGGAATGCAAACAGCAAAACTGTTATATTGAGCTCATAAAATCTGCAAAAGGAGAAAAAAATGATTTTAGCTGATAAGATTACAGAGGAAAGAAAAAAGAATGGATGGTCACAGGAAGAACTAGCCAATCAGTTGGGCGTATCCAGACAGGCAGTATCTAAGTGGGAAAGTGCAGGAGCTGTTCCAGATTTGCAAAGAATTTTACAGATGTCGGAGCTATTTTGTGTTAGTACAGATTACCTATTAAAAGATGAAATGAAAGCAGAAAATATCACCTATCACGAAAGTACTGAAAGCTATGCAGAACCGTTGAAAAAAGTAACTATGGAGAATGCAAATGAATTTCTTGACATGAAAAGAAATGGATCCAAAGTAGTGGCAAACGCAACAAGTATGTGTATCTCAAGTCCAATATTATTGATTGTTCTTGTGACAATGGCAGAAGATGGCGTATTTCATGTTTCGGAATCTCTGGCAACAGTATTTGGATGTGTTTTTTTGCTTGGAATGGTTGCGGCAGCCGTCTTTTTGTTTATTACATATGGAATGCGAGAATCACATATGGAACATTTTGAAAAAGAATGCTTTGAAACAGAGTATGGTGTATCTGGAATAGTACGAGAAAAAAAAGATTCCTATGAACCGATTTTTATCAGAGGAACAGCTGTTGGGGTAGTGCTTTGTATACTGGCAGTGATTCCGACAATTATTGCCGGAGCCATGGAAACGTCTGACTATTGTTGCGGCCTTTCCGTTGGATTGCTGCTATTCATACTTGCAATAGGAGTGAATCTGTTGGTTCGTGTTGGGATGGTAAAAAGCAGTTACGATACCCTTCTTCAGGAAGGCGAATATACAAAAGAAGAAAAACTGTTTAAGAAAAAGACTGACACGTTTTCTGGTGTATATTGGTGCTTGACTACAGCGATTTACCTTGCATGGAGCTTCTGGACGATGAGCTGGGATATTACATGGATTGTATGGCCGGTTGCTGGTGTTTTGTTTGCAGCATTGCTTGGTGTGGTGAAAATGGTGTTAAAGAATGGCAGTGAAACTCAGCACTATATTTAAGATGGAGTTAAGTTTTTTTCGCATATTATACGCATCCAGAAATTCCAGTTGACCGAGTTCTTTAGAACGAAGGATTGGTGGATTAGAAAGTGTCTTTTACAGGAAGGTGATTAGATGAATGATCAATTCTTACAAGGGGTAATATTCGATTGGAATAGAATTGATAACGATAGTTATTTAAAGAAAATTAAGGCTTTTAAGGGGATTCAAAAACTTGATTTCAACAAAGCAATCACCTTTTTTGTCGGAGAAAATGGCAGTGGTAAATCAACTTTATTGGAGGCACTTGCCGTAGCACATGGTTTTAATCCTGAAGGTGGAACAAAGAATTATGTTTTTTCTACGCATGATACACATTCAGAGCTGTGTGATGCGATAAGAATTTCCAAAGGTTATCGGAAGGAAAAGTGGGGGTATTTTCTTAGGGCTGAAAGTTTTTATAATGTTGCAACGAAGGAAGAAGAATATGCAGATCTCGCACATCCTTCTGCCAAATATCATGAAAAATCACATGGAGAGAGTTTTCTCGCATTGGCGCAGAACAATCTGCATCCAAATGGCTTGTATCTTTTTGATGAGCCGGAAGCTGCATTATCCCCACAGAGACAGCTTACATTGTTGATGCAAATATATAGTTGTGCAAAAGAGGGAGCACAGTTTATTATAGTTACGCATTCGCCGATTTTGTTAGGAATACCAGATGCAGATATCTATTGTTTTGATAATGGACGCATACATCTGTGCGAATATGAGGATACAGAAAGCTACCAGGTAACAGAAATGTTTATAAACAACAGGCAGATGCTGTTGGATAGATTACTAACAGATTAGATAATAAAGAAATTGACAATTTCAAGTTTGTAACGAAGGTATTTGCGATGAAAGGAATTAAGATTGAGTTATTGGGGATTGCAATAATACCTTTAGGAATTGCTGTGACAACAAATAATTTTTGGGGATATGTCCTAGGTGTTCTTGGATTTGGCGTCGCTGTAGTTGGCTGTTTTCTAAAAGATAATCACTGATAACTTCTTGTTTGAAAAATTGAGTAAACGTAATATTGAACAAAAAAGAAATGCACAGTTCTTAGCTTATCGTGAACTGTGCATTTTTGTAAATAAATACTTTTAATTAGCCGATTACGGCATCCTCTGCTGTAAAATGTTCCAGAGAATTTTCTTTTACCTGAATGCAGATATAAGTAATTCCAGAAATATCGGATGCAAAAAACTGACGCTTTGCAGCAGGTGCGATTTTTAGCCAGTCTCCAGTTGAAAGGTTAATTTCTTCTCCATCAATTATGGCTTTGCCGTTACCTGAAAGAATTCCATAGATTTCTTCATTTTCTTTATGAGAATGAACAAACGGGACATTTGCTCCTGCAGGTAGTTCGTTTAAACTGATTTCTGCACCTGTTAAAGACAACTTTTCATGCAGCTCAATTCGGTTTTCCTTTCCAATAGTTGTTTTTGTGTAATTTGCCATAATAGTACCTCCATAGTTAATTTGTAGTTTCTGGTTGCTTGGTATTAGTATAGTGTGAGACACATACAAAAACAAGTACGCACCTTTTTGTAACTGTACACTCAAAAATGAATGTGTTACAATAGACTCGGAGGTGAGAATTATGCGAGCAAAAGAAGAATTACCGGAATGCCCAGTTGCAACAGCAGTATCTCTTATCGGAGGAAAATGGAAACTGCTGATTTTGCGTAACTTGAAAGAGCGTCCATGGAGATTCAATGAGCTACAACGAAGTATAGATGGTATTTCACAAAAGGTTTTGACAGATAGTTTAAGACAAATGATGAGTGATGGGCTGGCATATCGCCACGATTACCATGAGCAGCCACCGAGAGTTGAATACGGCTTAACGGAACTCGGAACAAAAATGCTTCCAATTGTTAATTCACTTGCTGACTTTGGTAACTACTATAAATCAATTATTGAACAGAATTAAGGACGTTAGTATTTGAAAAGCTTGAACAATTCTAGTTGATATTTCACATATTTTAGGAAATTTAATAACTGTTATATTTGATTATCAAATTCTTCGCAAACCCTTGAAAATACTAAGTTTGTAGCAAGTGTACTTCCCCTTACTCTTTCCCTTGTGTTACATTCTCCCATTAGCTTTCATGAACCTTAATATGGGAAAAATTAAGGGAAAGAAAATTTCATAACACAGTATAACATATAACAATAACGACATGGTGAACTGATTGAAATGTTTTCGATATTTAACTCTATAACTGATTATCAAAAGAAAATGGAGATAAGATACGATGAGAACAATTTATGCAGAATACAACATAAATCACGATAGTATTGATGTTTACACAAGTGCTGGATATATGCTTCGCATTGACTGCTGGGAAGCTGAAAAAGATTTAAAAACCACATATGGATCAGAATGTGCACTTACTTCATTAGCTGTGGATGAGCCTTTGGAATATGCAAGATTATATCTTGAGGGCAATTTACAGATGTGGGTGGATGCAGAAGATTCATTAGAACTTTATTAAGTGAAAGAGGGATAGTGTTCATTAAGAGTGCTATCCCTCTTTAAAGAATGTGCGAAATGCAATAATTACATATTTTCTATGGATTAACAGAGCGCCTAAAAATAATCCATGTACTTATGAAGTAACAAATCAATAAAATTACCAAAATCCCCATTGTTGCCCCTATTTGTAACATCAATGTACTAAACCCAATATAGGCTGAAATTTCTGCTGATATGGTTTGGATAAAGTAAGCTATTACAACAGCAGCTACAATGATTGCTGTGATAATTGGAAGCCCAAACCAAACACTTAATTGTTGCAAGATAAGTTTTCCGATATGCTTTTCTTCCGCCCCCAATTTTCGGAGTACAGAGAAGCGATATTTATATTGTCCTGCGTCTAAGAGTTGTTGCAAAGAAAGTACGGTAAGACATATAACCATCAGTACGACAGCACCATAAATCATTGCAGTCTGTAAAATAAAGTTATTTGCTATGGAACTATTGATTTGCAGTGTGCTAAAACGCACGCCATAAATAGCCCCGGTTTCTGCCTGCTCGGGATATTTCTCTGTAAAAAGTTTTTCCAGTTTCCTTGCATTTTCATAGGAGATATTTTCCGTTGTTGTAATATATCGGTTTTTTATTACTGGCAACAGCTTTTCACAAATATTGTCTGGAAGTACATACAATACATTTGTATAGGAATTGTACGCTGTTTCTCCAATCGGATCCTCATAATAGGACTGCCCGGAAAGAGTCAATTCTCCTGCGTCTGTCATAATGCTGGTGTGTTCTTTCAAAAAGCTATCCCGTTCTTCCTCGGTGGCGATTGCTTTCCATTGTGTTGTAAATTCATCTTCCTCCAGAGAAATCTGTTCGTAACCCAGCATTTCCCGTATAGTGTTATAATCACTCAAAGAAATTGCTACAATCGGAAAATCATATTTCTGTCTGTTGTGAAAATCGTCTTTCTCTGGCAGATATAGATTGAACGTGCAATCATAAACTGTATCTATTTTGTGTTCTGTCAGAAACTCAGTAATGATTTCATAACTGTCTTGCGGCAGATTTTCTTCTTCATATACGTCATTATATCTTGAATATACCTGCACATCATACATAGAGCGCATATCCAAATAACCTGAAGCCCAGCCCGTCAAAATAGGGGCGGCAATAAACATGAAGATTGCAAGGACAAGGGTTATACAAATCAGCGTCATTGTTTTGCTGGTTGTATTTAGTTTTGATATAATTTGCCCGAAAAAGAACAGGTTTTCTCCCTTGTATCTATGTTCCGGCGATTTTACTTTCCATGCTACAATCAAGCTGCTGGCAAGATAAATCAATGCACAAATAAAGAAGAGCAAATCAATCAATACAAATACCAGATATTGATTCAGTATTCCACCATGTAAAGGCAAATAGTATTGATTGGTAAGAGCAGGTACGCTTGCTGCTAAAAAGGCGTGCAATACAGAACAAATAAGCAGCCCATCAATCAACTTTTGAAAAGCAATTTTTTTCTTTTTCAACATCCATAATGCCGCCCAGCCTAATGTAACAACAGGGAGCAAAATATTTCCCCAATACATGATTTTCACCGGGAAAACAAAGCGGGAGTCATAATAAAATCGGACATTTTGTATTCCTGAAAACAATTCCCATAAAGTAAACATTAAAAACAGAATTACTACGACAGGAATGAATCGGCTCTTTTTCAATTCTGGCTCATTTTCTTTCTCTGCGGAAAGCATATCAATAATTTTTGTTTTTTTGATTGTGCGTGTATTGAAAACTCCTACCACAAAAAAACTTACCACAAAAAATATCACTGTCAGCAAAACGGTGTCCGGGAACAATGTCCATGAGATTTCATAAGGCTCTCCATAAGCAGTAAGGAGCATTGCGGTAATGAATTGAGAGCAAAATACACCGCAAAAAATACCAATCAAAATGGAAAACATACCCATAATCAGTGTTTCTGCAAAGAAAATCCTGCCAATAGTTTTTTGTTCCATTCCCATAATGGACTGGACAGCAAACTCTTTTTGCTTCCGTCTTAGCATATAATGATTGACGAACCGTATCAAAAATAACAACAGCAATGTTATCATGCAGATTGCAATTTTCATTCCGTCACTTAACAGAGTAAAATCATACTCGCTGCCTATATCCGGGCTATAATAACTACTGGAAATAGACAAGAACGCATAAAACAAGGTAACACAGATTGTCATTGTGACAATGTAGACCAGATAGTCTTTTACAGACCGTTTTGCATTTCTGAAAACAAGTTTAGCATACATGGCTTTGTCCCCCTCCGATCATGGTAAGGACATTCAGAATTTTATCAAAAAAAGCACTTCTGCTGTCGTTGCCCTTGCGCAGTTCCATAAAGATTTCTCCGTCTTTCAAAAAAAGAATACGGTTGGCATAGCTGGCGGTAAAAGCGTCATGAGTTACCATAAGAATTGTCGCCCTAAGCTGTTCATTGATACTTTGAATGGTAGACAGCAACATTTGTGAGGAATGGCTGTCTAATGCCCCTGTCGGCTCATCTGCCAGTAAGAGCTTCGGGTTGTTGATAATTGCTCTTGCACAAGCACAACGCTGTTTTTGTCCGCCGGATACCTGATAAGGATATTTGTTTAGAATATCGCTGATATTCAGCTTTCCGGCTATATCCAAAATGCGGGATTCTACGCTCCCGGCAGGGACTTTGTTGATTGCTAATGCCAGTGCAATATTTTCTGAAATCGTCAATGTGTCCAGCAAATTGAAGTCTTGAAATATAAACCCTAAATTCTCCCTGCGAAAACGGGCAAGGGATTTTGGTTTGATTTCCGTTATATCTGTTCCATCTAAAAAAATATGCCCTGCACTTACGGTATCAATCGTAGAAATACAGTTGAGCAGCGTTGTCTTTCCAGAACCGGACGCACCCATAATTCCGAGAAATTCCCCAGCTTCCACAGAAAAGCTAATGTCTTTAATGGCTTTGGTAATATTCCCTTCATTGCCATAATATTTCTGGATATGTTCCAGTTTCAAAATCGTATTCATCTGATAAACCTCCTTAACTGTTCCATATCTTTATTGTAAATGGAGTATCTCATTTTTTGTATCAAGTTTTCTTACACAGTTCTTACAAAAATGTAAGAAGTGCAGAACCTGTCAGCCCTGCACTCCGATAATAAAATCATTCATTTGAAAGATAAGTGAAATCGTTGTTCCTCTGTTTTCGGAATAAGCAGTAAGCCCTATTCCCAGTTTATCACATAGACGCTTGCAAAGATATAAGCCAATTCCAGTAGAATTTTTCCCGGTTCGCCCATTCTGACCTGTAAATCCTTTTTCAAAAATACGGGGTAAATCACTTTTAGGAATACCTATCCCATTATCGCTGATAGATAGCACAATCTTGTCATTCGTTTTTGTTGCCCCAAAGTGCAAAATAGGCTGCTCTGCATGGTATTTGATTGCATTACCGATAATCTGATTTAAGATGAACCGCACCCATTTTTCATCGGTATAAACTTTTGTTTCTATATCGTCTATCTGAATTGACATATTGCTTTGACGCAAAAGATACTTATTATCTGCGATTGCACTATGCACAACATCGCATAAATTGACTTCACGGACAGAATAGTCTTTTTCAGCGTGTTCACTCCGGGCATAGTAAAGTGCCTGTTCTGTATATTGGTTGATATTCTCTAACTCTGCCAATACCTCTCTGGAAAAGGGAGAACGGTTATTCTCACACAGCAGCTTCATCGCTGTAATTGGTGTTTTTACTTCGTGTATCCATTGTTCAATGTATTCTTTATATTCCCTGCGTTCCCTCTGTACTTCGCCAATCCGTTCCAACATAGATTTTTCAGCCATTTTCATAATCTGGTAAAAAACCTGTTCATCAGCCCTTTCCGGCACTTGCATGATTTCCGGCAATAAATATCGTTCTTCTAATTGCTCCGTCATATTGAGCAATTTATTCAGATATTTTTTTCGTGAGAAATAAAATGCCAGCAAAGATAAAACAAGGACAATCGACCAGACTGCAAAAATAAACAGGACTGTTTGGATAGGATTATCGCTTGCAATCAGGAACAAAGCAAGGACAAGCATACCCAGCAGATTGATTAAAATAACGGGGAGTTGATTTTTCAAATATTGTTTTCCACTCATAATGTATATCCTTGCCTGTGTTTTGTTTTAATGAAATCTACAAGTCCGATTGCTGCCAGTTTGTCGCGAATACGGGTAATATTGACACTTAGGGCGTTATCATCAACATAAAGCTGATTGTCCCAAAGAAAATCCACAATATCATTTCTGGAACAGATTTTTCCGGAGTTCTTAAAAAGGTAGTAGAGGATTTTCAATTCATTCTTTGTCAATTCTGCTTTCTGTCCTTTGTACTCTATCATGCTACTCTCCAAATGCAGGGTAGCTTCTCTCCACATATAAATTTCTGTTTGAGGGGAACGGTAGGCTTTCTTTAACAATGCAGCAATTTTAGCAAGAAGAATAGCGGGATTATAAGGCTTTGTGATAAACGCATCTCCACCCAGCATAATGCTGTTCAGTTCGTCCATATCTGTATTGCTGCTTGTTACAAATACAATCGGAATATCTGAAAAGGTGCGAATCCCCGAGCATATTTCAAAACCGTTATTCCCCGGAAGTTTTATATCCAGAATAACCAGATGTGGCGCAGCTTCTTTTAACTGCTCTATTGTTTTGGAAAAATCCGTAACTGCAAATACTTCATATCCATTCCCAGACAAAAGAGTTTTAAGCTGTGTTTGTATCGTAAAATCATCTTCAATGATTAGTATTTTTTCCTTCATAGAGATACCTCCCTGACACTTTATTATACTGTATCAGAGAGGTTTTCTCAATCGTATTATTGAATGGGAATTTTAGAATGATTTTGTACATAGCTTTGTAAAAAATGCTTAATAGTTTCTTTTCTCAAGGTACGATTCTAAATAACACCTAAGTCCAACATATGCGCCCTGCAAAAGTACAAAAAGCAATAGAAGATTTACTGACAGTGCTTTTTTGATTGCTTCTCCAAAATAAATGATGACAGCAGCACTTGTCAGTATCATCAGTAGAGTAATGACATCCCAACACTTTTCCCTATATAATTCTATAACCTTTATTTCTATCAGTATCGCCAGTATCCCTGTTCCTGCCACACATATTCCTACAATCAATATTAGCAATATCCAATATACCATTCCGGCTATAAAAGGATTTGGAATTTTTGTGCTAATCTGTGCCACAGATTGCCCGACCTCAATCGTCCAACCGATAAAAGTTTGTATGAATGACGCTGCATCATGGAAGAATGATTTGCAATCGGAAAGGAGCACATCTGACTGTACTGCCTGAAAAAGAGTGGTTGTCAGCGAATACCATGCAAGAAGGAACAAGGTTGTTTGGAACATTACCGTTTTTGCTTTATATTGTCCTGCAAGTCGCTCTTTTTGTGTTTCGTATTTTGCTTTTGCATTCTGATAGTCTGTCCGGTCACAGGCTTCACATTTTTCATAGAGTACCGGCTTTTCTACCGGTATCTCTACGATTTTCTGATGTGTCCGGGCATAATCCCGTTGTTGTGTTAAGCATCGTATTTTATCTTGACATTCCCCTATCGTGACGTTTGCGCTTCGCAGCTTCTCTTTCTCGTTCCGCAATGCTCTGTCTGCTAGCTTCAAGTCGTTCTTTAATGCTTGAATATTCCCGGCTCTGTTCTCTTTGTTTAATTTCTCGTTCAAGGTCAGAGATTCGTTGAGCTGCGTCTTTAGTTCCACGATAAGCTGGTCTTTCTGTTCCAGTTCTTCTTGTATCTCCTCGGTCAAGAGGAGAAGTTCTTCCAACTGTTCGGCGTTCTTTGATTCTCTGGATTCGTTCATCTATATCACGTCCTTTCTCTATCTGCTGTTCCAGTTCAGCAATTCGGTGTTCTGTTTCAGTAATAAACTGTTTTCGCTGTTCAGCTTCTGTACCAATTTCTGCCATTGCTGATTTTCGTTTTCCAAAAGTTCTATCTTCGTTTTCTGTTCTTCCATCTTGGAAAGCAGTTCCTCGGTATTTGGCAAAATGTTGAGCAGCTCGGATAACTCGCTGTTTAATTTTTGCAATTTCTGATTCTGTTCCTGCATAAGAGAGAGTTGGGTGTCCCGGTTCTGCATTTCCAGAATCATTTCTGCCATTAAGGTCTGCTGTTCTTCGATTTGCCCAATCATGGATTCCATTAAGGGTATAATTTCCCGGCTTTCTTCTAATGTCATTTAATCGCTCCTTCCATAATGATAATGCACCCGATACTTTTCCAAAGGTGTCCAGTATCTTTTGCAATAACGTGTTTTGTTGTTTTATGATTTGATTTTCCGCTACTTTCCACGAACCTTTTATTTCCTGCCCGGCAAGAAACTTTTGTTCAATCTTTCTTGCGTCAGCGCCTTCATGGATGGTAGGAATCTGGAGTTTTCCCTGTTTTTCATAAGAACGGTGATCGACCTGATTATGCAAAGGAAGATGTTCATTACACACCTTTGCCCATTCACTCCGCCACAGTTCACAATTTTTTGGATTGTTCCATCCGGTAGCATCGGTCAGCACCCGTTTCCATTGCAGGCGGTTTCTTGCACCCATCTTCTGAATTCCGTTTTCGTCTAATACAGGGATACGGATTCCATGACGGTCAGGGTTTTTCTTATCCTGCCACCAGTTCGGATGGGATTCATCAATCACGATATTTCCGTTTTTATCTCTGAGAAAATCCCAATCCTTGACTTCTTTCTTTCCCCAAGAATGATCCGGGTTAAAAGGACGCATAGTCAGAAGCAGATGGACATGGGGGTTGCCATCCCCTTTATCGTGGATACTCCAATCAGCACACATTCCTCTATCTACAAAAGTTTTTTGAATATAGTCAGTTGTATATTGAATTTGTTCCTGTCTGTTCCATTCTTTGGGAAGGGCAAATTCAAATGACCTGCCAAGTTGGGCATCTGCATTTTTTTCAATCTTCAATACCTCATTCCATAACCTTTGTTTCTGAAATGTGATTTTAAATTTTTCTAAAGCAGCTTCTTTATCTTCTGATCTTTTGTATCGGACAGATTTTTGAAAGCGTTTTATATTTTCTTCTGGTACTATCTGCCATTCAGGAGGTGCGTTTTCACACATCATCAGCCGAGTGTAGACCACTTCTTTTTTAGAAGTGTAATAACTGATTCTCCCGGTTTCCTCGTTTTTCATCACATCCCCATTGAGATATGCGGAAGCGGAGATAACAGATTTCCCTTTACTTCGTCCGACTATTTTGACTGTGTAATGAAAAATCGCCATGTCTGGATTCCTCCTTTCTGCACATCCGGCATAGATTTCCGGCAACATTGCTTTCGGTTTTAGGAAAAGCAGCATTGCCGGAACGCCCTCTGCGTAAGAGTGCCCTGCGCATAGCAGCCTGCATGGAATGCGCCTCTCTGGCGAAGAGTGCCTCCTGCGGCATGAGCAGGTCTGGCTGAAAGCCCCGCCGACGGAACGAGCCCGGCAAGCGTGAACGCAGACCGGTTGCCACTTGTGGCAAACTTATTGGGACGACCTCTGGTTGTCCATAAGTGCGCCCTTCATGAAAAAGCAATGAAGGGAATGAAAAACTCATCCCCTCCGCCATTACACTTCCTCCATATCGGTATTGACTTCTTTCTGCATTGCCTTTGAGAAAAATTTCCCGTTGGCTTCCTGCCTTTTCAGAAAACCAATCAGCTTTGGGATGTCTTCTTCCTCAATAGGCGCACCGAGAACGGATTCCACCGCACCGCCAATCTGACAGAGCCTATGGGTTCGTTTTTTACTTTCTTCGGCTTTCTTTCGCTTCAGAAGTTCTTTCTTCTGTGCCGCATATCGTTTCGCCTTTTCAAGGCTTTCCTGCTCTTTCTTTTCCATTTCAAGCATTCGTGCTTCATAACTTTTTGTTGATTTTGCCATTCTTACATTCTCCTTTCCTTCACAAACATAAGTTCTTGGTTGCGTATCAGAAGAAGCACATGGTATAATCTTCTTGCGTGTAGGTATATCATGGCTTCGGTCTGATAGAACCTTTGGCGGTTTCTTGGGAAGCCGCCTTTTTAATTTGCCGCAGTTCTTGTTACGGCTTTTACATTTCCTCTATCCCTCAAATCACGACCTTCATTCGCTTCCATAAACATTTCCAGAATATCGGTTTTAATCAGGACTTTACGACCAACCTTTAATACCGGAAGTTTCTTCCATTCTACAAGTTGTCTTAAGGTGTTTCTGCCGATTCCCGTATAGTCGGCAGCTTCTTCGATGGATAATGCAATTTTTCTTTGCGTCATATAATCACCTCCTTATAAATTGCATTATGCAATTCCTGTGATGTAAGTATATCCTTTTCACATCTTTTTGTCAAGCGTTACGAAATGTTAAAAATAAATATTGCATTGCATATTGCAATTTCGGAAAAACAATGCTATAATTCATACATACCGAAAAAGGAGGCAGTCAGCATGAAAGATAAAGAATTACGCAAGCTGATAGGCAGCAGAATAAAACAGCGCCGTCTGGAATTGAATCTGACACAGCCTTATGTCGCAGAGAAGATGGGAGTTACCGCTTCTACAATCCTGCGTTATGAGAATGGTTCGATTGACAATACGAAAAAAATGGTGCTGGAAGGTCTTTCGGAAGCACTCCATGTATCTGTGGAATGGCTCAAAGGGGAAACAGATGAATATGAAACCGACATTACGGATAAGAGAGAATTACAGATTCGTGATGCGATGGGAGATATTCTGGAACAGTTACCGCTTGCCCTTACCAAAGAAGAAGATGCTTTTTCAAAAGATTTATTACTGCTGATGTTAAAACAATATGGTCTGTTTTTGGATTCCTTCCAGTTCGCCTGCAAAAACTTCAAGGGAAATGCTGGTCAGACGGATATTGCCAAAACAATAGGGTTTGAATCGAATGAGGAATATAATGAGATTATGTTCTTAAGGGAAATCACTCATACCATCAATGCTTTTAATGAGATGGCAGACATTGTAAGGCTCTATTCCAAGAAACCAAAAACAGCAGAACAAAGGCTTGCAAATCTTTTATCAGAAGTCTTATACGAAGATTCCGAATCGGTATAGTAAGACAACCGGAGTTATGATATACTTACACGCACGAAGCATTTCATCAGTTCCGATTGTCTAATATCGAAAGGAGACATACGATTATGGCAAAAGGATCTGTAAGAAAAAAAGGAAAGAAATGGTACTACCGCTTCTATGTAGAGGACGCAAGCGGCAATCTTGTTCAGAAAGAATGCGTTGGAACAGAAAGCAAAAGTGAAACTGAAAAACTGCTCCGTCAGGCAATGGATGATTATGAGAAAAAGAAATTTGTTGCCAAAGCGGATAATCTCACAGTCGGACAGCTTTTGGATGTGTGGGCAGAGGAGGAATTAAAAACAGGTACGCTCAGCAATGGTACGGTGGAGAATTACCTCGGAACAATCCGAAATATTAAGAAACACCCATTGGCAGAACGTAAACTGAAAAATGTAACCTCTGAACATTTGCAATCTTTCTTCGATTTGCTTTCCTTCGGGGGAGTTCATCCCGATGGAAAAGAGAGAAAGGGTTACAGCAAAGATTACATCCATTCTTTTTCCGCAGTCATGCAGCAATCATTCCGCTTTGCAGTATTTCCAAAGCAGTATATTACGTTCAATCCTATGCAGTATATTAAACTGCGGTATCAGACGGATGAAGTGGATTTGTTTTCTGATGAGGATATGGACGGAAATGTCCAACCAATTTCACGAGAAGATTATGAAAGACTGCTTGCTTATCTGCAAAAAAAGAACCCAGCCGCAATACTTCCAATCCAGATAGCCTATTATGCCGGGCTTCGTATTGGAGAAGCCTGTGGTTTGGCATGGCAGGACGTAAATCTGGAAGAACAATGCCTTACCATAAGACGCAGCATCCGATATGATGGCTCAAAGCGCAAATATATCATCGGACCAACCAAGCGGAAAAAAGTAAGGGTTGTTGATTTTGGAGATACACTGGTAGAGATTTTCCGTAATGCCCGGAAAGAGCAGTTAAAAAATCGAATGCAGTACGAAGAACTTTATCACACGAACTACTACAAAGAGGTCAAAGAGAAAAACAGAGTGTACTACGAATATTATTGCTTAGACAGAACGCAGGAAGTCCCGGCAGATTATAAAGAAATTTCTTTTGTCTGCTTAAGACCGGATGGTTGTCTGGAACTTCCGACTACTTTGGGGACGGTATGCAGAAAGGTGGCAAAAGCATTAGAGGGATTTGAAGGCTTTCATTTCCACCAGTTACGTCACACCTATACAAGCAACCTTTTAGCAAATGGAGCAGCCCCAAAAGATGTACAGGAATTGTTGGGACACTCAGATGTCAGTACCACAATGAACGTCTATGCTCACTCCACAAGAGATGCGAAACGAAAATCGGTTCGGCTTCTTGATAAAGTGGTAGGCAATGACTAAAAAATTTCCCTTATTTCCCTTGTGATTATCTCATAAGGGCAAAAATAAGGGAAACTACATATCATTTCACTAATGAACAGGCGGGAAAGCCTGTAAAATAGGGAAAGTTAGAGGAATAATTATATAAATTCAAGTTTGGAGAATTAAAAAAAATGGAATTTACCTATTAAGACATATAAACTGTTGACAATAAAGCTCCTATATAGTATGTTTTTAATAAACTACTATATAGGAGCTTTTGTATGGAAATGAATGGAGGATTTCTTGTCACCAAAATAAAACAGCTTGGAGACCGGATTTTCGAGAAGATTCTCAGTGAAAAGAATATTGATGCGTTTAATGGAGCCCAGGGACGTATTCTTTATGTGCTGTGGCAGGAGGATGGTATCTCAATCAGGTCACTCTCGACTAAATGCGGATTAGCGATAACATCTCTTACTACGATGCTGGAAAGAATGGAAAATCAAGGGCTGATAAGCCGTGTTCAGTCTGAAACGGACAAAAGGAAAACACTCCTGTTTCTGACTGAGAAAGCACATGCCTTAAAGGGCGAGTACGATTCTGTATCTGATGAGATGGGCAGTATTTACTACAAAGGTTTTTCAGAGGAAGAAATTACCCGGTTTGAGGAATGCCTTGACCGCATCAGAAAGAATCTTGAGGAGTGGCAGAAGTCATGAGTATTTGTATCAAAGATCAGATTCAGAACATGAATATTGTCATTGGCTGTACAGTGGGGTGGGCATATTGCTATGCCCGCAACAACGTGAAACGCTGGCATATGATTGATGACTTCGCTGGCCCTGAATTCTTTCCGGGTAAGCTCAAGATGATGGAAAAGAAACGTCCGCAGAACTTTCTTCTTACCGGCATGAGCGATCTCTCCGGATGGAAGCTGGAATGGGCATGGTCTCTGACGGACCAGGCACATAAGCTCGGCATTCCGGTGTTTATGAAGGAAGACCTTGTCCCTATCATAGGGGATGAAAATATGATTCAGGAAATGCCGGAAGAATTTAATAAAGTGTTAGAGGTACAGAAATCATGGAAGAAGTAATAAATGGAATCCTCATTCGTGAGGTGGAAACAAAGAACATCATGACTAAGTCCAGTCTGCCGGTAGGCGGTTACTCGGTCAATCCCTATGTGGGCTGTACACATGCCTGCAAGTATTGCTATGCTTCTTTTATGAAGCGCTTTACCGGGCACAAGGAGGAATGGGGCACTTTCCTTGATGTGAAGCATTGGACGGAAATTAAAAATCCGAAGAAATATGCCGGACAGAGGGTGGTCATCGGTTCTGTGACAGATGGCTACAATCCACAGGAGGAGCAATTCGGGAATACCAGAAAACTTCTGGAACAGCTGATCGGCAGTGACGCAGATATTCTGATCTGCACAAAGTCGGATCTTGTGGTACGGGATATTGATCTGCTGAAGAAGCTTGGACATGTAACCGTTTCATGGTCGATTAACACACTAGATGAAAATTTCAAGAACGATATGGATTCTGCTTCGAGCATTGAGCACCGTATCTCTGCTATGAAGCAGGTATATGAAGCAGGTATCCGTACAGTCTGTTTCGTATCCCCGGTATTCCCCGGTATCACGGATTTTGAAGCAATCTTTGAGCGGGTAAAGGATCAGTGCGATCTGTTCTGGCTCGAAAATCTCAATCTTCGAGGCGGTTTCAAAAAGACAATTATGGATTATATCGCCGGAAAATATCCTGATCTTGTACCACTTTACGACGAGATCTATAACAAGCATAACCGCAGCTACTTTGAAGCACTTGAAGTAAAAGCTGAGAAAATGGCTAAGAAGTATGATTGTGCCTTTGTGGATAATGAAATGCCTTATGGCAGAGTCCCGCAGGGACATCCGGTGATCGTAGATTATTTCTATCATGAGGAAATCCGTGGGACAGAGAATACCGGAAAAAGAAATCGCTAACTTCAAGTTGTATATTTCATCAAAAGTTGCATATTTAAATAAACAAGGGGAGATGATAAAATGAAAGCTCATGAATATTGGTTCAGTCACTATGGTGTCAGGAGAAATCCTGGCATCTTTTTTTATGTCTTTTTGCACTTCAAAAAATAATTTCAAAAAATTTCTAAAATCATGTCCGATTTTGTCTCTCCCAATACAGAGTATATGCAGCTTTTTCTTTTCGTTCTTCGGCGAGTTTTTCTTTGAGATTTTCTTCACGCTTATCGTCGAATACAACGGCTGCATTATTCAAAAATTCTTTCTTCCATACTGATTTTAGTATATCAGATTCATTATAATCCGTCCGAAAAAGTGTCTAAATTTATGAGACCATTATAGGAGAGTAAAGATAAAAAAAGGTGGTTTATTAGTCTGATAATCGGTATAATAATGATTACAGGGGTTGTTTTGGATATTTGCAATATGAGCATGACATAGATGTGTATGGTTCAGCTATGATCAGTCGGTTCCGAATGCATTATATATGACTGTGTATGCATCAAAGTGGCAGACGAAAAAAGGAACACAGCTAATGATACGCAATACTATTATGATGTGAAAAACGAAAAAGTACTCATGATTTTTGACGGTATGGTTGATGGTGAAGATAATCCAGAGCTTATTGAAAAAATCGAAAATACAATTCAAAATTATTTTTGGAGTGGAGCAGGTATGATAGAAGTAAGAAAATATTTGACATAGTTATCCTGCTCTCGGCATCATAAATATGGATACAAAATCAAGTGTACAGAATTTGTGGGGATATACGCATGAAATTTCAGGAGGAACAATGAAAAGTAAAAAGATTGGGATGCAGGCACTAAAAATTGCGATAGGAAGCAGTCTGGCGATTTACATAGCCAATCTGTGTGGACTGAAGTATTCACTGGCCGCAGGAAGTGTTGCACTTCTTACAATGGTGACTACAAAGTGGAAAACTGTCAAATTATCGGTAGCGAGGGTTGTAACATTTATAATTTCAGTACTTATGGCACTTATTATATTCTCAGCAGTAGAATCAGAATGGATGGCATATGGTATTTATGTGTTTTTTGTGGTTATTATCGCAGAGATGCTTGGATGGGGAGCGACGATTTCCGTAAATGCACTGATCGGAATGCATTTTCTGGAAGTCAGAGATTTTGAATTTGATTTTATTGCAAATGAATTTATGCTGGTATTGATCGGAATTACGATGGCACTGGTCCTGAACTTGTTTTATGATTATGGAAGTCAGCGCAAGGCGTTGGTCGAAAATATGCGATATACGGAAGAGCGTCTGCAGATGATACTTGGAGAGATTTCGGCATATCTGGCGAATAAGGAAATGCAGAGAAATGTATGGGATGATATCTGTGCGTTGGAAAAAGAGGTTCAGGGCTTTATCCAGGATGCCTATGAATATCAGGATAATACGTTTCAGTCACATCCGGGATACTATATCGATTATTTTGAAATGCGTATGAAGCAGTGCAACGTGATCCATAACTTACATTATGAGATGAAGAAAATCAGACATATGCCAGATGAGGCAATGATTATTTCGAGTTATGTGTTTGATATGCTGGTATGCGTGAAGGAATATACAGTTCCGACAGCTCAGTTGGATGAACTACATGAACTTTTTGCGATTATCAGAAAAAATCCACTTCCAAAGACCAGAGAGGAATTTGAGAGCCGTGCGATGCTGTACCATATCCTGATGGATCTGGAAGAATTCCTTGTATTTAAAAGAAGGTTTGTGGATGGACTGGATGATAAAAAGCGAAAATTATACTGGGATAATTAAGCTCTCATTTGTCAAAAAGAATGTGTTATGGCACATTCTTTTTGACACTTTCAGATCATCAAATTCCTGATAATAAAAAATCAGGAACCGGATGGGATACGGATAATAAGTTTTTCACCGTTTTTTGTAACAGAAGTAAGAACCGGGATATGCTTTTTGCGAAGCTGATGCACGACCGGGTAAATAGAAAACATATCTCCATCGACATAGACAGCTTCCGGTTTCGTTTTCAGCAGATCTTTTACCAGATCTTTGATATATTTTTTCCACTCTGTTTTTTTCATTTCTATTTCAGCATAAATTCCATTGATATCTAAAGCAGGGAGATCAGGCAGAGGTTTGTGGATAATTTTTACATGCGCGAGTTCTGGCAGTTTCATTAAAAGTGTGTCTGTAGAAGTGTCGGAACTGAGATTTACAAGGGTAATCTCGTCAGTAAAGGTATCCAGACTGATCTGACATGCTTTTCGTGCATCTTCTAAAGTAGCTGTAGTCATCAAAAAGCCGCCCTTGTGACAGAAAGAAGCACTCGAAAGACCGGTTTCTTTCTGGAGTTCTTCATTTTCCAGACCGAGCCATTCAGATGGAAAACTGCATTTATAATTCAGGGAATATTCTTTTTTCTGAGGCTGGATACAGTAACCACCGCGGTTGGATGGAAAAATAACGAAAGCGATATCTGTTTCGGAAAGACGTTTCTGGCATGGAATGAATTCAGGAAGGACCAGAATACGGGAATCAGCTTCAGGATTTTGTACTTCGAGAATTTCTTCGATCCGCTTGTCAGCACGTTCATTTCCAAGGTAACGGGCAAATTTATTGTCAAGGATCATACCGGCAACACTGACTGCACGGAAAAAGGCTTCATCGGTTCCGCCATCTTCGTCCCAGGAAGGATTGAAGCTTCCAATCAGTGAAGCCAGTTCATTTTTTTCACCGGTATTATCATTATTATCCAGTGGCTGGACAAAAGCTTCGTCAAACTTAGCAGCAAGCTCTTCCCCCAGGATTTCGGTACCAAGTTCTTCCCAGAGAAGGCCGAATGCCGCGTAAGGGATGCCATTTTCACGGATGCGGCTGTCTTTCTGGTGATGGTCATATCTGCCGCGCCCAATGTCGAATATGATGCCGTCAAAGTCTTCGGGTACTTTATTACCACGAAGAATTGTAATTTCCGGATTTAAATATAATAACAATGCAGAGGAAAATACATCATCTGCGTGGAATTTTCCACTATGTGTAAATGCGGAAGCATCTTTTAGGCGGATCTTTTTTAATAATTCATTCATCTTAATCTCTCCAAATAAAAATAGTTTTGCTAATGTAATAATGTATAAGCAGAAAAGGAAAATGTCAAGTGTGGAAAATAGTAGAATTCCGGGCTGTTTCGCAGAGAGGATGGGGAGTTTTGTCAGGATGTGATAATAATCCGGATCATAATGTGCCATCACGCTATGAAAAGATTTATGGATTTTTAGAACTCCCGGATACGCCGGAGGAAAAAGTGGGTTCTCTCCGGCATCCGGGGGAAAAGTCACATGGATATGCAGCTGAGGTGATCGTAAGCTATCTGGAAGAACAGCTTATCTGTCAAAAATAGATTCCAGGATTCTGACAAAGTGTTCCAGCCCTTCCTGATCTTCTTCATCAAAACGGGCGAGAACAGGGCTGTCGATATCCAGAACGCCAACGATTTCATTTCCTTTATGAAGCGGAATCACGATCTCGGAATTAGAGGCGCTGTCGCAGGCGATATGTCCCGGGAACTGGTGGACATCCTTTACCAGCATAACCTGATCGTTTGCCACAGCGGTTCCGCAGACACCTTTACCGATTTCAATTTCAATACAGGCAGGTTTGCCCTGGAAAGGACCAAGGACGAGCCTGCCTTCTCTCATCAGATAAAAACCAACCCAGTTGATGTTCAGAAGCGCATCACCAAGAAGGGCCGATGCATTTGCCAGATTTGAGATCTGGTGAGGGATTCCGTCAATCAGACCGCGGAGGCGGATTGAAAGCAGGGAATACAGTGGCTTTTTATCAACTGGCCATTCAAAATTCGAAGTATTCATAAAAAATCTCCTTAAATATTTCCGTTTAACACATCTTCCAATGTAATCTCGTAGAAGAAATCATGTACCATTCCATCAAATTTCTTCCACAAAGGAAGCGTAATGCACTGCTCTTCACGGCTGCAGACCTCGGCACCTGGAACCAGGCAGGCGACTGTAGCAAGATTGCCTTCCGCAAGTTCAAGAATCTCGCCGATAGTGTATTCAGAAGGTTCCCTAGTAAGCTGGTATCCGCCCCCTTTGCCACGGCGTCCTTTTAAGAGTTTCTTCTTTACAAGAATTTTCAGGACAATTTCCAGGTATTTTTCGGAAATTTCCTGGCGGATTGCGATCTCGTTAAGCGGAACATATTCTTCGTCCTTATGCTGGGCGAGATCAATCATCACGCGGAGTGCGTAACGTCCTTTTGTAGAAATCATAATTAGTTTTCCCCCATTTTTTTATATGTACAATAGCAGCACCAGAGAGTTTATGAACCCTGGTGCCTTTTTACCTATTATACCGTAGGGTTATATGTGTTTCAAGGAAAAAACAAAAAAATAAAATAACCTATTGACTTAGTAGGTAATAGATGGTATTATACCAACTAAATTGATAGGAAATAAAGGTTATACAAAATAACCAGTACTGATAAATATGAACGGAGGAAGAAATAATGGCAGAATTTGATTATGAAGTAGTAAATGGAAGAAAGATCCGTGTACGTCCGCAGGAAGTTGTATCGGAGATAGATGAGAATGGATATTTTGTCCGCCAGCCAAATCATTTTACAGAAGGATTTGGAGAAGGAAAAAATCCGGTAGAAAAAGGCAGATACCATCTGGTATGGGCAAAGCTTTGCCACTGGTCTAACAGAGCTTCGATCGTAAGAGAACTTCTTGGACTGGAAGATGCAATCAGTGTCAACATGGTTGATCATGCAAAGCATGAGAAGAATCTTGGATGGGAATTCGTATACGACAAAGATCATATCGATCCGGTCCTTGGAATCCAGTTCTTAAGTGAAGCTTATTACAAAGCAGATGATGATTACACAGGAAGAACAACGGTACCGGCTCTGATCGATACAAAGACAGGAAAAGTTGTAAATAACGATTACACCTGGCTTACCAATTATTTTGAAGTAGATTTTAAACCGTTCCACAAAAAAGGAGCACCGGATCTTTATCCGGAAGAACTCAGAAAAGATATTGATGAGATGAATGACTGGCTCTTTGATAACATTAATAATGGAGTTTATAAAGCAACCTTTGCAAGATCAAAGGAAGCTTACTGGGATGCCTATAATTCTTTTTATGCAGCAATGGATATTCTGGAAAAACGTCTGGAAAATCAGAGATTTCTCTTTGGAGATTATGTGACAGACAGTGATGTGAGACTGTATGTGACGCTGGCGAGACTGGATATTCGTTACACCTGGCAGCTTGGACATACCAAACACCGCCTGATCGATTATCCGAATCTGTGGGGATATGCAAGAGACCTGTATCAGATTCCGGCATTCAGAAACAACACCTACTTTAAGGATTTCGCAAATCCAAATAACAAGAAGGTCGGCGCATTATTTTTTGAATCTTTCAATGCAAGATTTCTGGATGAGATCAATTTTGATGCATACTGGGGTACACCGCATGACCGTGCACATTTAAGCAGCGATCCGGGCAATAAATTTAAGGCAGAAGAACAATAGGAGGAACGAATTATGGCAAATTTTGAATATGTAGATGTAAATGGAAGACAGATCAGAGTAAGACCGAGAGAAACCGCACAGGAAATTGATGAATATGGAAATTTCCATCGTCAGCCAAACCGCTTCACGGAAGGTTTTGGAGAAGGGAAAAATCCGGTAGAAAAAGACAGATATATTCTTTTCTGGGCAAAAGGATGCAACTGGTCCAATCGGGCAGCGATCGCAAGAGAGATTCTCGGACTTGAGGATGCAGTGAAAGTTGAGATCGTAGACTGGACAGACCGGGAAGAGAATCTTGGATGGGAATTTGTAAATTCCACGGATCATATCAATCCGGAAACGGGCGCACAGTTCTTAAGTGAGCTTTACTACAATGCGGATGAAGAATACACAGGACGTACAACCGTTCCGGCATTTGTAGATTATAAGACAAAGAAAGTGGTAAATAATGATTACCACTGGCTTACAAATCATCTGGAAACAGCGTTCAGACCGTTCCACAAAAAGGGAGCGCCGGATCTTTACCCGGAAGAATTAAGACCGGAGATCGATAAGCTGAACAAATGGCTTTTTGAAAATGTAAACAACGCTGTTTATCGAGCGCAGTTCGCTGAATCCTTACAGGCATTTGCCGATGGATATGAGACATTTTTCGCAGGGCTTGATGCAATGGAGGAAAGACTTGCAGACAAGAGATTCTTATTCGGAGATTATGTGACAGACAGTGATATCCGTCTTTATACAACCATCGCAAGACTGGATGTGTCTTATTCAAGAAATATCGGACCTTGCAAACACCGTCTGGTAGATTACCCGAATCTGTGGGGATATGCAAGAGATCTGTATCAGATCCCGGCATTCAGACATAACACATATTTTAAGGATTTTGCGGCATCTGTCGATCTGAATGAAGCAGATGAAGAGTATTGGGAAAATACATACTATGATATCGTGGTGCAGGAAACAGACTGGGATACTATCTGGAAGACACCGACAGGAAGAGAATCACTCAGTAAAGATCCGGCACACAAATTTAAAGCAGAAAAATAACAGACGAAAGACGAGGAAAAATATTATGAAAAAGTTGGCAAGCATTTTAGCAGTTACACTGGCAACAGGAGTCCTGGCAACAGGATGCGGATCTTCTTCAGGAAGCGCTTCAAAGGACAGCTCTTCAGACAGTGGAAAGACAGTAATCAAAGCAGCAACCGGAGCAAACGCAAAACCATATGTCTATGTAGGCGATGATGACAAGCCGGCAGGATACGATGTGGATGTACTGAATGCAGTTTTTGATAAACTTCCGGATTATGAACTGGAATATGAAGTGACTGATTTTGGATCTGTACTTTCCGGACTGAACAGTGGAAATTATCAGATCGGAGTTAACAACTTCTCTTACAACGAAGACCGTGGAGCAAGTTATCTTTACTCTTATCCATATGACAAGATCAGCTATGTATTCGTAACAAAGAAAGGTGGAAAAGAGATCAAATCATTTGAAGATGCAGCAGGACTTTCTTTTGAAGGTGGTACAGGAATCAGCGTATCCAATGCAGTAGAAGCATGGAATGAAAAGAATCCGGATAAAGCGATCAATATTACTTACTCGGATGCAGATACATCTGTATTTTTACAGCATGTAGCAGACGGATCGCAGGATTTTACGATCATCGATCTGGCAATGTACAACTCTTACATGGAAGAATTTAACTATGATGTGCAGAAAAATGATATTCCGGAAGATGAAGCAAAAATGATTGCAGAAAACTCTTATGCATATTATATTTTCCCACAGGATCAGAAAGATTTAAGAGAACAGGTAGACAAAGCGCTGAAGGAGCTGAAGGAAGACGGAACCCTGACTGAGATCAGTAAAAAATGGTATGGTCAGGATGCCGCACCGGAGGATGATAAGTTCGAGGAGACGATTAACTAATGAGTAAATTATTTGATGGAAAACTGGTATTTACACAGATACCGCTACTTTTAAAATATCTTCCGGTCACAATGGAACTGGCTGTCACAGCAATGATCGCCAGTCTCATCCTGGGACTGCTCCTTGCACTTGTGAAGATTAAAAAGATACCGGTACTGAAACAGCTGGTAAGTATCTATATCTCGGTTATCCGCGGAACGCCGATCCTGGTTCAGTTATATGTGACCTATTTCGGTATTCCGATGCTCCTGAAATATATCAACTTTAAATGTGGAACCAACTACAATGTCAATGGAGTCGCACCAATCGTATATGCATTCGTTGCTCTGGCACTCAATGAATCTGCATTTAATGCAGAGATCATCCGTGCCTCCCTTGAATCAGTAGATAAAGGACAGGTTGAGGCAGCAAGCGCTTTAGGAATGAATTATTTCCAGGCATTGATAAGGATCATCCTTCCGGAGGCAATCGTGGTAGCACTCCCATCCCTTGGAAATGCATTTATCGGACTGATCAAAGGAACTTCTCTTGCATTTGTCTGTTCCGTAGTGGAGATGACCGCAGAAGGAAAGATTCTTGCGGGAAGAAATTACCGTTATTTTGAAGTGTATATCTCACTGGCAATTATTTACTGGGTAATTACTTTCGTACTTGAGAGAGTGATCAGCTATCTTGAGAAGAAGCTTAGGGTACCGGAAGATGCACCGGCACTTTTAGATATCAGAGATACAGAGGTGGAATAAGGTATGATCGAAATCAAAAATATATCAAAAACATTTAAAAATAATAAAGTTCTTGATGGGATCGACCTTACCATCAATCAGGGAGATGTCGTAGCGATCATCGGACCTTCTGGAACAGGAAAATCCACATTTTTAAGATGTGTGGACAGACTGGAAAAACCGGAAACCGGAACCATAACGATTGACGGTGAGACACAGGATCTTGCACATATTCATGGCAAAGATCTGACAGAGCTTCGGAAAAAGACCGGCATGGTTTTTCAGAATTTCAATCTTTTTTCAAAGAAAACAGCACTTCAGAATGTAATGGATGGGCTGATCGTGGTAAAGAAGATGAAAAAAGAGGAAGCAGAAAGGATTGCGAGAGAGCAGCTTAAAAATGTAGGTCTTCTGGATCACGCAAACCATTATCCGAGACATATGTCAGGTGGTCAGCAGCAGAGGGTTGCAATCGCAAGAGCACTTGCGATGGAGCCAAAGCTTTTGCTTCTGGATGAGCCGACATCTGCACTGGATCCGGAGCTTGTCGGAGAAGTTCTGGATACGATCAAAAAAGCGGCAAATGAAGGATATACAATGCTTCTGGTGTCCCATGAGATGAGCTTTGTACGAAACGTTGCAACCAGAGTGATCTTCCTGGACGGAGGAAAGATCCTGGAAGACGGAACGCCGAGAGAAGTGTTTGGAAATCCAAAGAACGAACGTGTCAAAGAGTTCTTTACAAAGATCAACCGGATGGAAGAACCGGATTATTCAATTTAAGAGAAAAACAAAATCGGCTGATGGATCAGTCGATTTTTTCCAACAGGATAAAAGAAGGGAGCGAAAGCAATGAGTATCAGACTGGTGACAGACAAGGAAAATGTAGATTATCAGGCAGTGGCAGATATTTTAGACCATTTTGGACTGAGTCATTTTGATGCCGCTACAGAAGAAAAAATATTTAAGAACAGCTATGCGACGGCATTTATTTACGATGGAGACCAGGTAGTTGGCTGTGCGAGGGCAATTTCCGATGGCGTGTGTCAGGCTGCAATTTACAATGTGGCACTTCTGGAAGAAGGCTATCGTTTTGGTGACAACGATTATGAGAGACAGCCATATGTATCGCCAAGAAGCATCAGACAAGAGCAGGAAAAACAGAATCAGACAGTGTAGGAAAGGGAAAAGATTATGAGAGAAAATACATCGACAGAATGGGTAAATAAAGAAGTAGACAGTGAATCTGATGTGCGTCTTTATGTGACACTGGTACGATTTGACTGTGCATATTATCCGGTATTTCGTCTGAATAAAAAGCTTCTCCGCGATTATCCGAATCTGTGGGCATATGCAAGAGATTTGTATCAGACACCGGGATTTGGCGACACAACGAATTTTGCGGCGATCAAGAAGCATTATCATATCGATTGCTGCCCGTCCAATGAATTTGCAATCGTGCCAAATGGACCGGATGAAACCTTATGGATGACACCACACAGAAGAGAAAAATTATCCGGAAAATAAAGAAAGAGGGGAATGAATGATGAAAGCAGTCAGAGTGACAGAAGAATGGCAGAGAGCCGGCGTACACTATGTGCGGACACAGGCAATGTGCCTGGGATTTAAGATCCCGCTTGAGGGAGAATTTTCAGATGACACACCGGAAGATGAATATATTCTGGTGATGGACGGAATTTATCCGGTATCCACCTGCAGGCTGCATTATCTGGATGAACATACCGGAAAAATTGAGCGCGTGGCAACACTGGAATCCTATAGGGGAAAACATTACGGACAGGCAGGGATCATTGAGGCGGAAAACTGGATGCGCGAAAAAGGTGTGACAAAAATCTATATCAATTCCAGAAAAGCGGCACTTGGATTCTATGAAAAGCTCGGCTATACCGCAGATTTTTCACAGGTAAGCGGCTCCGGAGAGTTTGAATGTGTGATGACGGAGAAAGAACTTGCGTAAATTTATGAAAAGAAAACTGGATTTTGGCAGAAAGATATTGTACAGTAAATAGCGACATTGATTATAGAAACAGGAGAGATAGACAAGAATGAAGTACGGAATTGATACACGATGTCAGCATTTGGCTGACGATAATAAGGATGAAATATATGGGGCGATCAGTTATCCAATCTATCAGTCTGCAACATTTGCAAGAGACAGAGTAGGCGGAGGAAGTGGTTATGACTATTCCAGATTACAGAATCCGACGAGAGAACATCTTGAGAAGATCGTAGCATCGTTGGAAGAAGGGATCGATGCACTGGCATTTTCGACAGGAATGGCAGCAATCACAGCTCTGCTGGAAATTTTCAAACCGGGCGATCACATCATCATTGATGAGGATCTTTATGGAGGAAGCGTCCGTCTGTTTCACAGCATCAATGTGAAAAATGGACTGACATTTACCAGCGTGGATTTAAGCAGTGTGGATGTAGAGGATTATATCCAGGATAACACAAAAGCAATTTATGCAGAGACACCGACCAATCCGATGATGCGTGTATCCGATCTGGAAGAGCTTGCAAAGAAAGCAAAAAAACATGATCTTCTTCTGATCGTGGACAATACCTTTTTATCACCATATTTCCAGAATCCGCTGAAGCTTGGTGCTGACATTGTTGTGCATAGCGGGACAAAATATCTGGGTGGACATAATGACACACTTGCAGGTTTTCTGATAACAAACCGCGAGGACATTCAGGAACAGCTTCGTTTTATCATCAAGACGACAGGAGCAACCCTTGCACCGATGGACAGCTGGCTGATCCTCAGAGGGATCAAGACGCTTGGAGTCCGTATGGAGAAGGCACAGGAAAATGCACTGAAGATCGCACATTTTCTGGAGAAGCAGGAGTATGTGACAAGGGTGCTTTATCCGGGGCTTGAATCACATCCGGGTTACGAACTGATGAAAAAGCAGGCAAGAGGATTTGGTTCGATCCTGACCTTTGAAGTAGATTCCAAAGAGAGAGCATATCACATTCTGGAAAATGTAAAACTGATCCAGTTTGCGGAAAGCCTAGGAGGAACTGAGACTCTGATCACCTATCCGATCACCCAGACGCATGCGGATCTTTCCAAAGAAGAGCTTGACCGGAACGGAATCACAGACCGGATTTTAAGACTTTCCGTTGGAATCGAAGGCGCAGAGGATCTGATCGCAGACCTGGAAGCTGTATTAAAGTAGAAGTGTGAGTCAAGCGACAGACATCTGTGATGGAAGATGTACAGGACAGATGGACGATGACCGTTTTTAGATCGGAATAATGACCGTGCAGATAAGGAAGTGGCAGAAATGAGCAAAATAGAAGTAAATGAAAAAAGAGTAGTTGACGAATTTCAGGAACTGACTGCGATCGATGTACCAAGCTTTGAGGAGCGTCAGATGGCAGACCGGCTGATCGTGAAATTAAAAGAACTTGGTTTTGAAGTAGAGGAAGACAATGCCGGAGAACATTTCGGAGGAAATGCCGGAAACTTATATGCATATCTTCCGGGAGATCTTCCGGGAGATCCGGTCCTTTTGTCCGGCCATATGGATACGGTTGAGCCGTCCAAAGGCAAGAAAGGGATCATCGGAGAAGACGGTGTGATCAGTTCCGCAGGAAAAGCAGTTCTTGGAGCTGATGATGTGGCAGGACTTGTGGAGATTCTGGAAGGAATCCGCAGTGTAAAAGAAGCGGGAGTACCACACCGGGATATCGAGATTCTTTTTGCAATTGCAGAAGAGTTTTATATCAAGGGCAGCAGCGTATTTGATTTTTCAAAGGTTCGTGCAAAAGAAGCCTATGTACTGGATATCAGCGGACCGGTTGGAAGCGCGGCATATAAAGCACCGTCTCTGATTTCTTATCAGGTGGTAGTAACCGGGAAGGCATCCCACGCCGGATTTGATCCGGAGTACGGCGTTCATGCGATCGCTATTGCATCCGAAGCGATCACGCAGATCAGTCAGGGACATGTGGATGAAGAGACAACCTGCAATATCGGATTGATCGAAGGTGGGAGCGGAACGAACATTGTTCCGGAAAAATGTATTGTAAAGGGAGAAATCCGGAGCTATTCTCATGAAAAAGCGACTCGTTGTGTAGAAGAAGTGGGAAATACCTTCAAAAAGGTGGCTGAAAAACATGGAGCTGAATCAGAACTTACCTGCGAAGTTCATCTGATCGCTTATGAGACAGCAAAAGACAGTGTGCCGGTAAAACGGTTTGAAAGAGTAAGCAAAAAGCTGGGACTTGCAGGAAATCTTGTAGAGACATTTGGCGGAAGTGACAACAACAGCTTTGCGAAGAACGGGATTCCTGGACTGGTGCTGTCAAATGGAATGTACCAGGCACATTCGGTAAATGAATATACGACAATCAAAGATCTTGTGACAGGAGCAGAACTGATCGCCGGGCTGATCACCGATGAGCAGTAGTGGATGTTATTATACAGAAAAGACGCCAAAAGCGTCTTTTTTATATTGATAGAAGAAAAACAGATAAAACATATTGAAATTAAATGTTTTTAAAATAATTCCCTATTAACCTATTGACAAAGTAGGTAAAAGTGGATATAATGCAACTATCAAATTTGAAAGATCACTATAGAGATCACGATACATCAGACAGTAGAAAAGAGAGGTAGAAAAATATGAGCGATTATAAATTTGAAACACTTCAGCTTCACGTAGGACAGGAAGAACCAGATCCGGCATCTGATGCCAGAGCAGTACCGATTTACCAGACAACATCTTATGTATTTAAGAACTCTGCACATGCAGCAGCAAGATTCGGACTCGCAGATGCAGGTAACATTTACGGACGTCTGACAAACTCTACACAGGACGTATTTGAAAAGAGAATCGCAGCACTTGAAGGTGGTGTGGCAGCTCTTGCAACAGCATCCGGAGCAGCTGCAATTACATATACCATCGAAGCACTTGCAGCAGATGGCGGACATATCGTAGCGCAGAAGACAATCTACGGTGGAAGCTTCAACCTTCTTGAACACACACTGACACATTACGGAATCACAACTACATTTGTAGATGCACATAACTTGAAAGAAGTAGAAGATGCAATTCAGGATAACACAAGAGCCATCTATCTTGAAACTCTTGGTAATCCGAACAGTGATATCCCGGATATCGATGCAATCGCTGAAATTGCACACAAGCATGGACTTCCGCTTGTAATCGACAACACATTCGGAACACCATATTTGATCCGTCCGATCGAACACGGAGCAGACATTGTTGTACATTCTGCTACCAAATTCATCGGTGGACACGGAACAACTCTTGGTGGAATCATCGTAGATTCCGGTAAATTTGACTGGAAAGCAAGTGGAAAATACCCGGCAATCGCAGATGCAAACCCAAGCTACCACGGAGTATCTTTCGTAGATGCAGCAGGTCCGGCAGCATTTGTAACTTACATCCGTGCAATCCTTCTTCGTGATATGGGAGCAACAATTTCTCCATTTAACGCATTCCTTCTGCTGCAGGGAACAGAGACACTGTCACTTAGAATTGACCGTCATGTAGAAAATACAAAGAAAGTAGTAGAATACCTCTCTAATCATCCAATGGTAGAGCATGTGAACCATCCGTCACTGCCGAATCATCCGGATCATGCACTTTATGAAAAATATTTCCCGAATGGTGGAGCATCTATCTTCACATTCGAGATCAAAGGCGGACAGGAAGAAGCTCACAAGTTCATCGACAACCTGAAGATCTTTTCGCTGCTTGCAAATGTTGCGGATGTTAAGAGCCTTGTTATCCATCCGGCAACAACAACACATTCTCAGCTGACAGAAGAAGAACTGCTTGATCAGGGAATCAAACCGAACACAATCCGTCTTTCTATCGGTACAGAACATATCGATGATATCATCGCAGATCTTGAAGGTGGATTTGCAGCGGTTCAGGGAAAATAAATATTATACATACAGGAATTTTGGGGGCTGTCGCACTAATTAGTGCGCAGCTCCTTTTCTTGTG
>NZ_JAQEUJ010000022.1:0-48192 GCF_027695515.1 Coprococcus sp. LG101-27 | reverse complement strand
ACACAGGACGTTATTATGAAGTCCTCGCCCATCAGCTTTCAGAGGCAAATCTTTTCGTCAGTGCCATTAACCCCAAACTTATCAAGGATTTCGATAATGATTCCCTTCGTAAAGTCAAATCCGATAAAGCTGATGCCGTTAAGATTGCACGATATGCACTTGACAAGTGGCAGAATCTTAAACAGTATAGTGTTATGGATAAATTACGCAATCAGCTTAAAACCATAAACCGTCAGTTCGGCTTTTACATGAAGCACAAGACGGCTATGAAGAATAATCTTATTGGCATCCTTGACCAAACCTATCCTGGTGTTAATACTTACTTTGACAGTCCTGCGCGCAGTGACGGCAGCCAGAAATGGGTTGATTTTGCATCTACATACTGGCATGTGGACTGTGTCCGTAAAATGTCCCTGAATGCCTTTATCGACCATTATCAAAACTGGTGCAAACGTAAGAAGTACAACTTCAGCCAATCCAAAGCTGAGGAAATCTATGGAAAAGCAAAGGAACTTGTTCCAGTACTTCCAAAGGATGCCATTACAAAGCTTATTATCAAGCAGGCTGTAGACCAGCTTAATAGTGCCTCTACAACTGTTGAGTCACTACGCACTCTCATGAATGAAACTGCATCCAAACTCCCGGAATATCCTGTCGTTATGGCTATGAAAGGTGTTGGAACTTCACTTGGTCCTCAGTTGATGGCTGAGATCGGAGATGTTTCCCGTTTCACTCACAAAAGTGCTATTACTGCATTTGCCGGTGTAGATCCTGGTGTTAATGAATCTGGAACCTATGAACAAAAAAGTGTTCCTACCTCAAAACGAGGTTCCGCTGATCTAAGAAAGACTTTATTTCAGGTAATGGATGTCCTAATTAAAACGCATCCTCAAGATGATCCTGTTTATCAGTTCTTAGATAAGAAACGTACTCAAGGCAAGCCTTACTATGTCTATATGACTGCAGGTGCCAACAAGTTTCTAAGAATCTACTACGGACGAGTGAAAGAATACCTTTCATCTCTTCCAGAATCTTAATTATCCACTAATATTTTCAGACCAGCACTGGTGTGGTGGTCTTATTTTGATACCCAATTTTCAACCTGTATAAAATTTTCAATGTTCTTCAATTTAGCCTTGACTTTTTATTTGCAGGCTTTCTCCGCAGTGTTACAGCAGTCATTCCGTTTTGCAGTATTTGCAAGGTTTGTGACCTTTCAAGTCCTCTATATAGCATGGTTGGATTTGATACCGTCCGTTCTGTCAAGGACTGCCCTACGGCGTATCGGCTTCGCCTTGTTCCTTGACATCACTTGGAAACAAAAATAGGATTATATTAAGGACTTTTCCTTCAATCGTTCCCTAATATGTATTTCAGTTAATGGTTCATCAAAATCAACAGTTAATAATGTCACTCCCTTTTCACGACATATTCTTGCTTTTCTGGAATCATGTTCCTTTTGCTTTTTTAACTGTTTTTCACCACCCCAATGTTTGATTGGATTATAGTGTTGCTGTCCTTGATATTCTATTCCAAGTTTAATTGCATCAATATAAATATCTAATTCTAATCCCTCTAACCATTTAGGACGATAATGTGTTTTAACTTCATAGTTAGAATAAATAGTTTTAATAATATTAGCTAAAGTTGTTTCACTAACCCATGATTCACCTACATTTTTAAAACCAAATTCTTTTCTCACCGTGTTTTCAATACTTTTCTCAAATTCTCTTCTTGCTTCTTTAGCTTGTATATACAAAATGTCAGAGCTTGGATTAGTTTCACTTTGTTCACTGGCTAATATAAACTTATCCCAATATTTTAGTATATTTTGAGGACATTTATCTCTAAGTATTAATTGTTTTTGTATATTAACATGTCCTTCTAACATATAGTCAATGCCATATTCTAAATACCGTTGTCGAATATACCAACCATATTGCCTTCTGAACGCAGTTCCATACATTGCTGAACAATATTCTTCTTGTGGTAATTTTCCATTGCATTTGTGGCATATTTTGCTTTCAAATTTGAATAAAGAGAGTGGATTTCCTGAATTTTTTGATGTTATTTCTTCTATAAGTTTTGGAAATTCATCCGTTCTTAATACTATTTTTTCGCCTTGATGTCCAAAAATTTCTTGTCTTTTCTTTTCTAGAGCTATATAGTTTTGTATAGCTTGTTTTTCACAATCACAAAAATAAATATCCTTAGATTCTCTAGATTTTTTAAAAGCGAAAAATCCTCCATATAAATCGGGGTATAAAACATAAGGAAATGGCAAATCTTCTAACGGTTCTTTTGGAATATACTCATAAAATGCATAGGGGTTGATTAATTCACTATATTCACCTGCATTTGCTTCTAAAATCTTCTTAAAATGCCACAAATCCGTTTTAGTTTCAAATTTTTTCCCATTTAATAGTATAATGACATTTTTCCACTTTCGAATTTTAGAAATTATATATTCAACAAAAATTGTATTATCAATATATTCTTGAATGGTATTTATAGTAAAAGAATGAGATCCATTATTTTCCGTATAATTAGGTAATGTTTTAGCTTTGTCAATTATATCATCGTAATATTTCGATTTAGTTTTTTTAAATTCGACATAAACGATATTACTATTTGATAATTTTTCAGTGTTCCAAAATTCATCTAAACTGCACGCTGGTATTTGAGTGCTTTCATCATATCCTTCTATAGATAAATCCAAAAAATTCATAATGTACTCCTTGCTTTAATTTATATGCCTATTGTAACATATTAACAATATCTCCTGTATACCACCACAAATTATTCACCACAATTTTTTATTTCTAATTTTCCATCATCTGATGTATACACAATTTGTAATGCCATACAATTATATTGATAATGCCATTCAGTATTATATACTGATATAATCATTTCATTCGGCTTCCCTGTAATATCATAGGAAAAGCGAACATTTCTATACTTATTTTTAACAGCCTTTTCAATGAGTTCTTCTGCATATTTTTCTTTGTCCAAGATAAACAGTTTATTAGCAATGACATCGAATTCTTGTTTATAAAAAGCACCAGACGTGCTGACCATAGTGTTAACAGCTTGTTCTTCATGTCCGTATTGTAAATATCCCAGAAAAGCAATAATACATATCAATATCCCCATAATAATATAGCTTTTTTTCATACAACACCTCTCAAGCTAGTGTTCGTATACGAACACTGTTATAAACGCTATTTTACGCTAATAATAATTACATAGCAAGGAATTATGAAAGAAAGCGGAAAATTCATGAGATGATTAAATACGATAAATTATGGGAGACAATGAAAGCCAAAGGCATTTCACAATATGATTTATATACGCATTATCATATGAACCGTTCTCAGCTGAACAGGTTAAGACATAATCAGAATGTTGAAGTAAATACAATTGATAAGCTGTGTAATATATTGGATTGTAATGTGGAAGATATTATGACACACTATCCAGACGATAATGTATTTTAGAGGAGATATGAAGTGATGCATGAAAAAGATGATACCATGCTGAACGATTTCTCCTTTCTTGTTTTTTATTTTTACCACCTATGTTGTCAAAAGGTAGTCAAATGTAGTCAAAACTCAATTGAAAAAATGCTTATTTTACGGGGATTGCGAGTATTTCTCATAGGGTTCAATTCTCTGCGTAATATCCCGGACTCTTTCAAGAAGATCGTCATTGTAAATGGCAGAAAAAAGCCTTGGAGAAATGATGAAGGTTTTGTCATCATGGGAATGAAGTATTTCTTGCTGAATGCGAATAGTCTGGAATTTTAAGTCGATTTGAGTTGTTGCTGTGGTGTTATTCTATTTCAAAAAAGAGTAAAATGATATAAATAAGGCCACGGCTGATTTCATGTTGGAACAGCCGTGGCTCAGTTTATTTTTTTATCCGTACAAACGAGACTGTTCCGCAGATTATGTAGAACAGACAGAGTACGGTGAGAACATACTCCAACTGCACGGTTACTGTTGCTGATGAAGTCGATCCGGAACTTCTGGCAAAAGTATTGGCAAATCCAGAGATGCGGGCGTTGCTCAATTCGCCGGCAAAGACGATGAAGTAATAAATTCTATATCCAAATGAGTATATTTATTGTGCATATGGAGAATTTATCTCCATCAAATCTATTGAAATCTCCATCATTTAGCATTAAAATGATGGAGATAAATTCAAAATGAAGGAGATTTCAATGAAAAATTTTGATTATATTACAAATCCTGCGAAGTTGCTGACACCTGAAATTGTTCAGATGGTTGGCAGTATTCATGAGCATAAAGGTAAACAGGAATTATTTCTGGAAGCAAACATAGATGAACTGAAAACACTTCTGGAAGTTGCTTTAATTCAAAGTACGGGAGCATCTAACCGAATTGAAGGTATATTTACAAGTGATAAACGTTTGAAAGAACTGGTAAGTCAGAAAGCAGAGCCACGTAATCGGTCTGAACAGGAAATTGCCGGCTACCGTGAAGTACTGGCTACGATTCACGAAAGTTAGCATTTATGACAAAAACGGACACTTAATTTATGGAACGATTCCAACCCAATTTCCAGAAGAAACTATCCTCACGTCGAATACACCGCGAATGATAACCGGATCAAGGGTTCATTATTCAATGTGAAGGTTTGGATGAAGCTACTGGTGAAAAAGAAAGGCCCGTATCCGTTCTGGATATGAGCCTTGCAAGAATTGTAATCCGTAGATTTTACAAGTAAAATCTCTCCAGTTTTGTTTTAAAAAATTGAATTAATGGACCGTTGAAGCAGGCATTTACAATTGTACCAATCCCTACTACCGACCAGATTCCCTCCCCAGATGCAGTGACAAATATGATTCCGATAATCACGACAACAACATCCGAAAGGATCCTTGCTTTATGGAATGGAATTTTCTGATGTGTCAGTTTCTCGATTATAATAGCGACACTATCATATGGGGCGATTCCCATATCTGCGACCATATATAATGCCACTCCCATGGATGCCATCAGCTGAGCAAGCAGCAATGCAAGGATACGCAGTGGCAGATTCATCTGAATCTGCACTACATCATTTGCTACATAACAGATAAAATCTGCAATATATCCGACAAATACCATATTGATAATGGTTCCCGCACCAATGCAGGATCTTGCCTGAAAGAATACAACTACAAGAATGATCGCATTGACAAGCAACTGCCACGTTCCAAAGCTCCATCCGATAAATCCACTGATTCCGAGATTCATTGCACTGAATGGATCCACGCCAAATTGTGAAAGTCGTAAGAAAGATACACATAATCCAATAAACAATATTCCCAGTACCATTCCGCCAGTTCTTTTTGTCTTCGTCATGCTCTATCTTCCCTCCTGAACTTTTTTGCCTTTCAGCATATATATTCTAGATTCAAAATCGGTACAATGAGTCACATTTCCTGGCACTTCACCAGCTGTCACATCAGATGTGATCAATCCATAATTCATCAATTCATCTCCGTAATTTTCTGTATGATTCCATACATTTTCATAAACCATATCCGGGTCCAATCCCTGTAATCTAACACGGCTATACGGCTGATTCACTCCATTTAAAACACGATAGTAGCCTACGATTGCAAGCGTGCGGTCTTCATTTGTCACCATCCATACCGTCTCATTTCCTTCAAATGGACTTTTCAGACGATAAAATGTTCCAAACTGTAACACTTCTCTGTATTCTTTCATAAATGCGATTTGTTCTTTTACTTCTTTGATCTCTTCTTCTGTCAATTTGTTGAGATCCAGTTCATATCCAAAAGTTCCAAAGTATGCTACATTCGCTCTTGTATGTAATGGAGTATTGCGAAATACCTGGTGATTCGGGACAACAGACACATGGCTTCCCATACTGCTGAGCGGATAACACATAGAAGTTCCGTACTGAATCTTCAGACGCTCAATTGCATCCGAATCATCGCTTGTCCATCCCTGCGGTGCATAATACAGCATTCCCGGATCAAATCTTCCGCCACCGCTGGCGCAGGATTCAAATAATACTTCTGGAAACTCATTTGTCAACCGCTCGTACAGATCATATACACCCAAAATATAACGATGGAACACTTCTCCCTGTCTGTCTGAAGGAAGTTTGCTACTATAGCATTCCGTAATGCTTCGGTTCATATCCCATTTAATATATGAGATTTTCGACTCCGATAATAACTTTGTCATCATACCATAAATATAATCTACTACTTCTTTTCTTGCGAAATCGAGTACATACTGGTATCTGCCGTGTGATGTATTCCTTCCAGGTGTCTGTAAAATCCAGTCTGGATGTGCTCGATAAAGATCAGAGTCTTTATTTACCATCTCCGGCTCAAACCAAAGGCCGAATTTTAATCCAAGTGCTTCAATTCTTTCTGACAGACCTTTGATGCCATTTGGCAGAAGCTCTTCATTTGCCACCCAGTCGCCAAGACCGGCTCTGTCATTTCTTCTCGCACCAAACCATCCGTCATCTAAGACAAACAGTTCTACTCCACATTCTTTTGCTTTCCCGGCAATCTCTACAAGGCGATCTTCTGTAAAGTCAAAATAAGTTGCTTCCCAGTTGTTATTTAAAATCGGTCTTGCCTTATCGCGCCAGTACCCTCTTGCGAGTCTCTTTGCATACAGCTTCTGGAATGTCTGACTCATGCCATTTAATCCATTTTCACTGTAAACCAGAACTGCTTCCGGTGTCTGAAAACTTTCTCCCGGTTCTAATTTCCAATCGAATCCTTCCGGATTGATCCCGGCTGTAATTCGTGTCACATTATGTGTATCTACCTCTGCCTGCATACGGAAATTTCCACTATATACAAGGCTTATTCCAATTGCTTCTCCTGCATTTTCATCTGTGTTGTGACGTTTTAAAGCAAGGAACGGATTATGTTCGTGAGAAGAATTTCCGCGCATGCTGTCGATAGCTGTTATGCCTTGCTCCAATGTTCGATTTTTAATATAGCGCTCTCTGGACCACGCACCGGACAACTGCATCCATTCATAATCCTTATCCGGAAGATCCAGGCTTAAGCTCATCATATTTAATACATGCAGATTTTTCTCACCAGCATTTTCAATATAAGCACTTCTTGCAATTGCACTATATTCATCAAAAATCGTATATAAAAGTGCCAGTTTTGCACCAGTCAGAGCATCTTTCAGAAAGATGCGCAATGTCTGTGCTTCCCCTTCGGACTCCGTATATGTTGCCGGCAATCCGGAGAGCTTCGGTTTTCCGTCAATGATCTCATAACTGTCATATTGGAACTCACTGATCCTACTGCCATTTTCCTGTAACAATTCAATTGCCGGATGTCTGTAATCTGTCGTACCGTAAACCGGATATTCCTGTCGGATATGTTCCAATGAAAAAGTACGATCCCACTCATATATATACGATGTCATTGGGCGTTCACATTTCTCAACCAGATAAGAAAAATCTGCTTTGTCATGAAGTCGTTTTCCAAAATATAATTGTCCCAAATGTCCATTTTCTAATACACATAAGATATAACTGATTTTTTCATTGTATAAATGGAAAGTTTTCGTTTCCTCGTGAAAAATAATCTGTCTCATATACTACCCCTTTTATAATTGAATTGTTGACTCTTAAGCTGTCTGCTTTTTCGCATGCATTTCATTTACTTTTCTTGTGATTTCTTCCATCTTCTCACCTTTTAAAGTGTAGTATTTTTTGTAAATACCAAAGCTAGCAAATGCAAGAATGATTGGAATTACAATCATTAACACGCGAATACCCATTACTGTTGCTGCGCTCTGCGTTACCGCTTTTGCGTTGTATCCTACAATCTGAAGACCAATTCCTGTTAATCCACCTGCTGCTGCCGTAGCTGCCTTCATAAGGAATGTCTGTGCAGAGCATGTTACACTTTCATTTCGTACACCAAATTTCACTTCTCCATAGTCGATAACATCTGCCATACAGCATGTTGTTACTCCAAGTGAAAGACCTGAGCCAAAGAAAAGTAATGCACAACATACAATAACTAACACTTTGCTCTGTGGTGCTACATATCCTGCTGCACCGAGCAGTACAAATCCAACAATCGGAAGTCCGCATGCAAATGCGTATACTTTTTCACGGCTAATTTTTTCTGCAATTTTCGGGAAGCATAAAAGTCCCGCCATCTCAGCAATAATCGCAAGTCCAAAAATAGAATACAGATATTCATCATGGCATACACATTTGAAATAATATACAGCAAAGCTTTTTGCAATCTGTGTACAAAGGTTAAATGTCAAAAGTAATCCGATAAATGCAAGCAGCTGATCATTTTTTACAATTACCTGAAATGCCTGTTTCAGACTTGTCTTTTCTGCTGATATACCTAATGTTGATTCCTCTTTTACATTAAATACAGTAATGCCAATTGTAACGATGAAAATAACTGCGATAATGATTGCGAAAAGTGTATATCCTTTTTCTGCGTAGAGATTGCTCTCGCCTGCAATTTTGTTCAGGTAGTTGATAATATAAAGCCCAAATGTTGCTACTGAAAATCCTGCAAGACTTGCGAAAAATCTTGGAATTACGGATACTTTCTCACGTTCGTGCGGGTCATTTGTCAAGTTCGGAAGCCATGACCAGTAAGGGACATCCATGATCGTATAAGTCATTCCATATAAGATATACATAACGGATACATATACGTACAATGCTGTTCCTGACAGATTAAAACTGTGGAATAACAAAACAAATACAACTGAATTTACCAATGTTCCGATTACAAGCCAGATTCTGAATTTACCAAAACGTGTATGTGTATTGTCAACAATCATTCCCATCATCGGGTCATTGATCGCATCCCATATTCTTGCCACAAAAAACAGTACACCGACAAATGCCGGTGCCAGATACAATGTATCTGTAAAATAAAGCATTAAAAATGCTCCTACTAAATTGCAAATTGCATCTTTACCGATTGCCCCAATTCCAAAACATAATTTTTCTCTTGTAGACGCATATTTATATTGCGGATTTTTCTGAGTTTCTTTTTGATTTCCCATGATTCTCCTCCTCTAATACTCCTTTGTTTATTTGTTATTTGAGTGAAGAAACCTGTGCACGTGTTCCTTATGTTTGTTGATACAAGTATAGCGTACAAAAAAAACATCCGTTATACCTTTTTGTTAAGGATTATATCCCAAATGTTAGGTATTGGATGTTTTTTTAAACATTTTATCTATTCTTTTTCGATGTTTCCTACATAAATTGTTTTATGCTTCTTATATTCTTTCAGTTCATTTTGTGCACGGATCAATCGTTCTCGGGCATCCTTTCTGTTGTCATTACGATATTGGGTCGGCGTTATTCCCACTTTCTGCTTGAATATTTTACCGAAAGCAAGGGAATTACGATAGCCGCAGGAAACTGCAATCTCCTCCACAGACAGATCTGTAAGTGCGAGCTGCTCCTTTCCTCTGGAAATTCGAAATTCCGTCAAAAATTCTTTCGGAGAGATTCCAAGACTGTTCATAAATATTGTATATAAATAGCTTCGATTTAGTGCCAAATAATTTGCTATATCTTCCACTGTGATTTTCTGTGAATAGTAATTCTTTATATAGGCAATTGCTTCCTGCACATGTATGCTTTCTTTTGTATCATTCGAATATTGCTGAATTTCAATCCCACGAGCCAGTACTGAGAAAAACTGATAGAGCTTTCCCTGGAGATAATAAAGATTTTCTGCAGTTGAACACGTATGATGAAGCATTTCAAATACAATTTCTTTCAGTTCTTCCCCATATTCACACTCGCATGTAAGCTGACGACTGTTCAGTCCGAGATCTCTGACAAATCTCTGTGCCTCCGTACCACCAAATCCTACCCAAAGGTAAGACCATGGGTCCGTTTTATCTGCCTGATAAAAGGTAAGGCTTTCTGGTTCAATCAGAAAGGCCTGTCCTTCTTTCAGCGGATACTTCGTTTCACCTACCTGATAGATACCTTTGCCCTTCATTACATAATGCAAAATATAATTGGGTCTTGCGGCTGGCCCGTAGCTATGTAATGGCTTGCATTCTGCAAATCCGCAGAAACACAAATGAAAATCTTTAAACTTTGGTTTCAACAGTTGTAATACGTAAGAATCTTCCATAATCTGTATCCTCTCTTAATCCCTAAGATCACAAGCACTTTCCAGTCATGCTTACTTTTGCTGTTGCTCACTCAGCAATAGTTAGTTTAACCGTTTTCCTTATTCTATCGCAGTATCGTGTTATTCTTCCATCAGTTTTCAAACCAAGTATTAATATGAAAATAGATCATACGCTCTGTTTTTTTGCAATATTTTATTATCTTGCGAATTTATCATTGTAACGAATATGCATATCTTTCCAATCCATGAACAATACGTAAAATACCTTTCCGTATTGCGGGTTCTCTACAATTCTTCCATGATCAAGCACAGAAAAATAAGTTCCGTCAGCTTTTCGAAGATGGAAGTGAATATAGTCATTTTCATTACCACTGTCAATCTGTTCCCAGATACTTGATTCTATCTGTTGCTGTTCATCTTCCCGGATCAAGTTGCGAAAACTTTTCTTAGTAAGTCTGAACAGTTCATCTATATCTTTATATCCTGACATATGAAGAAATTCATCATTTGCAAAAAATAGTTCATCATCTTCTTTGTCAGCTCTGTATATGATGAATGCACCTGGAAGATGTTCCGCGATATCCTTGAATGCGAATCCAAGCTGTTTGCGGGCACCTGACCGAAATCCTTCTCTGTAGACCATACATCCATTTTTTCCATGAAGCTTTATTTCATAAAGAGCGGCATCTGCGCAGCGCATGAGTTGTGAACGATTGGATGCAAATGTTGGATATTCTGCATATCCTAGAGAAATATAAAATGCATGTTCCTTACCATGGTATGAGAATGATTTAGGAAGTTTGGTGAATTTCTGCAGCTGTATATCTGCTTCTGCAAAGGTACAATTTGGTAAAAGAATGCAGAATTCGTCACCACCATTTCTTCCAAGTAATGCATCGGATGGGAAAAAAGTCTTCATGCTGTCTGCAAGATTCTTTAATGCCCTGTCTCCGTAATTATGTCCATAGATATCATTAATAAACTTGAAATCATCGATATCAAGGAGCGCAGCCACAAAATGTGCTTTTGGATTTTTTTGAATCATTTTTTCTGCAAATTCATCAAATCCATAGCGGTTATAAATATTTGTAAGAGAATCTGTGCGCGCCAGTATCTGAAACTTTTTCTTATGTTCTTTTGCTACTAACCATACTCTGGTAAGAACTGACAGGAGAAGGCTTATTGTAAGAAATATTCCGATGATGATTATCAATAATGTGGCATTTCTCCATCCACTTTTAGGAGTTACTTCAAATTTCCAGTTTTCATCTCCTATTGTAAATGTATAAGAAACAGGACGATTTATTTGCCCATCTGATTGATAAACCACTTTATAAGTATCACTCCATGGAGCGTCTGTTTTTGAAATTTTGTATTCGTATCCAAAATTTGAAAGTGCACTGATTGAATCTGAAAAAATATCCGGAACACGCAGGATAACAATAGTAAATCCCCAGAAATACTCATGTCCATTTTTATCTTTCAGGTATACGGGATTGCGGACTGCAATTCCATATCCTCCCTGTTTTAATTTGAAGGGTCCCTGCGTAATGATTGTATGGTTGTCTCTTGCGTAACAGGAAATTTTTCCGCGGTCTTTATCATGGATCAAATCAATCTTACCTGCCTCCTTTTCATTAGCCGGATAAATATCTGTAACAACACCATTAGGAGCGAGCTGTACACTTTCAATAGAATCAGACATAAGATTTCCTGCAATTGTTTCAAACTGATGGATTTCGCCATCTTCACTTATTAAGATTTGCTTCAAGGTATCTGTGATCTCAATTCCATTTGTAATTTCATTCTTTATTCGTTCGCCATAGGTGGCTACGTTTAATTGTGCTGTTATGTGTCTCTGCTCTTTTTCGTGGGTGTCTGTTTTGTATACAATCAAACTAACAAAGCATATGCCCAGTAAAAAAATAATAAGAGGCACAAGTGTTTTCTTTTTCACTTGGTTCACCTCATTTTGTCCATGGGAATTATTATAATAAAGCATTATATCACAGAAGCTGAAAAACAGAATAAGTTTTATGAAAAAACGGACTGTGCATAATCCTTATACATGAAATGAAAGAAATCCTTGCTGATGAAGTCGATCCAAAAGACAAAAGAAACATATTATGACCCCTCAAACCAAACCCTCAAGTTTGCCCCTCAAACCATTATCAATGAAACGGATCAAAAGCTCTGTTCTTTCATGAGTGAAAGTCTATATACACGTCTGCCGGTTTCTTCATAATGCTGATCCAGAAGATCACAGGTTGTCTGGAGATCGTTAATCCGGATGGCCTCCAACAGACATTGGTGTGTCCATACTGCAGTGCCTCCGTTATAAGAGGTATTTGGATCCGGTGTGTTTGATTCTAAGCATTTAGCATTCTGAAGCGTTTCAGCATCTCCGCTTAACAGTCCAAAGTGATTGGCATTCTGAACCGAGAGGAACATGGCACCATTCAGTGGACTCAGCAGCTCCCACATTTTAGTCAGTCGGTTAAGCTGGGCAGAGCGAATGATCTGCAGGTGGAATGTCTCATCTGCACGAACAGCCTTCATAGTATTGCCTTCGAGAATAGCCTTTCGAAATTCTTCAATACTGGCTTCCATTATCATGAGACTATAGTCACTAAGGAGGCAGTTACTTTTTTGGATTGCCAGTTTTTCAAGGCTGCCGCGCAGAAAAAAGACTTCATAAGCGTCTTGTGGAGAAAGCAGTGCGACTGTACATCCTTTGTTAGGACAGTAATCGACTAAACCTTCGACGGCGAGCTGTCGGAGTGCTTCGCGCACAGGACCTCGGCTGAGTCCGAATTTCTTGGCAATTTCAGCCTCTACCAGTTTTTCTTGAGGCTGAAGGATCCCATTGATGATCTGCTCCCGCAGAGATTCAAGAACAATTTCTGATGTAGTAGTATTTGATATTTTTCGTTGTTTCTGCATATTTACCTCATAAAATTTTCAGAATAAGTACCCGTTTTCAATAGGTGCACTTGGTTCGTAGTAGAACATACCGCCAATTTTTCGCATGTTTCATTTCCTTACTCATTAATAGAAAAGATTACACGGATGTCTTTTGTCCGTTAGCAAAAAACTTATTATAATTATAGTGAATTGTTAACAAAAACGAAAGTATTATTTCCGTTGTTAACATTAAATTGAAATTGTTGACAATCCTATTAGCCTAGACTATACTTGTTTTATCAAGAGTGGCTCGGGAATTCTGCATTGTCATAAAAAAATCCTAAAGGGGAATAGGAAGCAACGCAGTAATTGATGGATGTCGGACTGTCTGGTTTCCGAATAGTCCGATTTTCAGCAGAGAAGAATAATTATTAGTAGGAAGGAGAGAAATTATGAGACTTACAAATTTGACTTGGCCGAAAGCTCAGGAATATTTTGAAAAAAACGATATGGTACTTATTTCTATCGGCAGTATTGAGTGTCACGGTCGTCACATGCCACTAGGAACCGATACACTGATTCCGGAGCATTTGTTGGAGAAAATCGAGAAGAAGAGTGATGTTTTGATTGCTCCGACGATTCCGTATGGTTCCTGCCAGTATTTAGCTCCGTATCCGGGTACAATTGATATTGACAATGAGGTACTCTATCAGTTTTGCCGTCAGATTTTTCTGAGTCTGTATCGTCACGGCGCAAGAAAATTCGTTTTCCTGAACGGACATGGTGGAAACATCAAGATGATTGAACGTCTTGGCATGGAATTCGAAGATAAGGGCTGTCTGGTGGCTATGCTTAACTGGTGGCTGATGGCATGGGATATGAACCCGGCGTGGAAAGGCGGCCACGGCGGTGGTGAGGAAACAGCTGCGATTCTTGGAATTGATCCGTCTTTAGTTGATAAGAGTGAGATAGGCGGTGAACTCCAGTTTAAGCACCTGTCTGAAAATCTGAAGACAACCGGTTTCTGTTCTGTTGAGTTCAAGGGAGTTAACGTTGATATTATACGCAATACTCCGCATGTAACAGACAACGGCTGGATCGGACCGGATCATCCGAATACCGCTACAGAAGAGTGGGGCAAGGAGATGCTTGAGACCACAGCAAACTATATTGTTGATTTCATGGAAGAATTCAAGAAAATAAAACTTTCATAAAGAGGTGTCAGAATGGATAAAAAAACAACGCTTGAAATGATTGCAGCAATTTCAAATGCAAACGGTACATCCGGTTTCGAAGATGAAGTGGTTGCAGCGATTCGTCCTTACGCAGAAGGACTCGGAGAAATTACAGAAGATCGCATGCGCAACCTGTATATCCGCCGTAAAGAAAATAACGGCAAACGTCCGGTTGTTCAGCTTGACGCACATAGTGATGAGGTTGGTTTTATGGTGCAGGCTATCTGCCCGAACGGAACTCTCCGCATCATTCAGATCGGAGGTTGGGTTAACCACAATATTCCGGCTCATAAAGTCTTGGTTCGCAACCGGTTCGGAGAATATATTCCGGGACTTACTGCCAGCAAGCCTCCGCATTTCATGACAGAGCAGGAGCGTAAAGCTCCTCTGGATATGAAAGATATCACGGTTGATGTTGGCGCTGTTTCTAAAGAAGAGGCGGTTGAAAAGTTCGGCATTCGTATCGGTGAACCGGTAGTGCCGGATGTGACATTTACATATTCAGAAACCACCGATCTGATGGTGGGCAAGAGCTTTGACTGCCGTCTGGGATGTGCGGCAATTCTTAAGACCATGCATACCCTGGCTGGTCAGGAGCTGAATGTGGATATTGTTGGCGCTTGTGCAGCACAGGAAGAAGTTGGTGTACGCGGTGCCACTGTGACAGCACAGGTAATTAAGCCGGATATCGCAATTGTTTTTGAAGGCTGCCCGGCAGATGATACCTGCGTTGAGTCGTATATGGTTCAGACAGCTATCAAGCGAGGACCGATGCTGCGTCACATTGATGCCCGTATGATCACCAATCCGCACTACCAGAGATATGCGCTTGATTTAGCAGAAAAACTTGGCATCCCGGTTCAGGATTCAGTTCGCAGTTCCGGTTCAACCAATGGTGCGGCTATACATCTGACTGAAAAAGCAGTTCCGGTCATCGTTATCGGTGTTCCGGTTCGCTATGCGCACACACATTACGGAATTTCAGCTTATGCTGATTTTGATAATGCGGTTAAGCTGGCATGTGAAATTCTTAAAAGACTTGACGAAGAGCAGATTATGAGTTTTTAAATACAATACATTAAAAAAATTCTGGATTTTATGCAGGAGCTGAGATAAGCAGAAACTGCATAAAATCCATTTTTTATCTTCGTTGAAAAGATTTCGGGTGAGATAACACCTATCGGTGGTCTGCCCCAAATGTGCTCAACCTTTGTCAGCCTCATTTAGCATACATCTTCAGTAAATGAATTATTTCTGGTCCAGTACGGACTGAATCTGCTTCATCAGCTGATCGTAGTTTGACTGATCGTCAATGCCACCCATGAAAGGTTCGCCAATGATATTTCCGTCTTTATCTACGAGAACTGTTGTCGGGAATGCCATAATGTTTCCTGCATATTTTCCAACTGTTGAATTAGAATCGAAAGTCAGGTTCTTGTAGGAAGCGCCTTGAGCTTTCAGGATTTCTTTTGCCTCTTTAATTCCGGCTTCATTGTTGTCTAAAGTATCCGTGTTGATACCAACAACTTCGCCACCCATTTCTTTGAGTTTCTCATTTAATTCATTCAGCTTAGAGAGCTCTCCGACACATGGCTTGCATCCGCTGAACCAGAAGTTTACAACTGTAACTTTGTTTTTAGCGAAAAGACTGTCATCTACATCGTTTCCATCCAGATCTTTTCCTTTGAAACCTTTGAATACAGCTGTGGATTCGTCTGATTTGGAGGAAGAGCTGTCAGAGGAATCGGATGCAGCAATCTCTTTCTCAAGCTTGGCAATTTCTTCTTCAATTCCGCGGATTGTCTCGATGTCTTTGCACAGAGTTTCATATTCTTCTTCAGAGAAAGAATCTTTGTTAGATTCCACTGTGTTTGCGAGGGAATCAGCATAGTTTTCGCTCATGGCATCACCGGCAGCGTTCTTGTTCATAAGACCAAAGGCTTTGTCCCATGCATCTTTGTGATCAGCAAAAAGCTGGTTTTCCTGCTGGTAAAGGTCATCCCGTTTTTTGTTCAGCTCGTCTGCGCTGCCCATTTCTGTTGTGGAAGAAGATTCCTGTTTTGTGTTTGTATTGTCTGTTGAGGAGGAATTTCCGCAGCCTGTAAACGCAAAAAGTACAGAAATGGCAAGGGATGCAGCAATTACCTTTTTTAATTTCATTGAGTTTGTTCTAAGTGTTTTGTTTTTCATGATTTTAAATCTCCTTTAAATTACGTTTTATTAGTTTTTATTTTCAGCCTGTTTCTTAGTTGAAAATCCGTAATGATAGCAGATTGCATCAGTCGGACAGGCTTTCATACATTCTCCGCATCGGATACACTCCGGATGGTTTGGTGTGTCTACTACATTGATATCCATCTTACAGACACGACTACATTTCTGGCAGCCAACACATTTCTCATGATCAACCTGAATCTTAAGAAAAGATACCTTGTTAAACAGTGAGTAAATAGCACCCAGCGGGCAGATCCATTTACAAAATGGACGGTAAAACAAGATGCTCAGGATGATAAAAAGCGCAAGGATTGTGAACTTAAATGTAAATAAATGTCCGAGTGCGGCACGGATTCCTGAGTTGGCAAGTGCCAGCGGAATTGCGCCTTCAAGTACGCCCTGTGGGCAAATGTATTTGCAGAAGAAAGGATCTCCCATACCAAGTGAATTGGTTACAAATGCCGGAAGTAGTATAACAAAGACGACCAGAATCACATATTTCAGATACCGCAGAGGCTTCAGTTTTGCGGTGGAAAGTTTCTTGCCCGGAATCTTATGCAGCAGATCCTGGAACCATCCAAACGGACAGAGGAATCCACAGATAAACCGTCCTAACAGAACACCTAACAGGATGAAAAATCCGGTGATGTAGTAGGTGAATTTGAATTTTGAAGAACCGACCACGGCTTGAAAAGCTCCAATCGGACAGGCACCTGTGGCGGCAGGACAAGAGTAACAGTTTAGTCCTGGGACGCACATCGTTTTTACATTTCCCTGATAAATTTTCCCTTTAAACAGATTCGGGATGTGAATGTTGGTCAGCAGTGTAGCAGCTGCCTGAATCCATCCGCGGAAGCGGGCCAGAAAGTTTTTGTTTGATTTCATTTTCTTATCCAATTCCAACACACTCCATACATAATTTTATTGCCTTACTAAGTACAACCGCTGCTTCTCCGCGGAAGATCCCGACAAGGAAAAACACCAGACCGGCTGCAAGTAAAAGAATCTGTGTTGCTTTTTCAGATTTCATTAAAATACTCCTTTCAATGTTCAAAGTCTATTTATTGTTACTGTTCACTCCCGTGTCAATCACTCCGCTGATTGACACGGAGGATGCATGTTTTGGCTTGAATGCATCTCGCCCTATCGCCAAAGGCGATTTAAAATGGCGAGATGCGTTGCTGGTCGCACATCGTGTGAACAGTAACCGTTTATTGACCTTTCGATGTTTGCATTATACAATAGAGGGTGTAAAATTCCTGTTAAGAAAATGGAGAAAAATAAATTGAGATTATTAGTTGTTGAAGATGAGAAGAAATTATGTGATATGATTGCGAAAAGTCTGCACCAGGCAGGATATGAGGTAGACACGTGTAATGACGGAGAGGAAGCACTGGATATGATCTATGCGGAAATGTATGATTTGATCGTGCTTGATCTTAACCTTCCGGGGATGGATGGGATGGATATTCTCCGGGAACTTCGAAAGGAAAACGAAGAGACAAAGGTATTGATTCTGTCTGCGAGAAGTCAGATCGCTGATAAGGTTGACGGTCTTGATGCGGGGGCAAATGATTATATGGAAAAACCCTTTCATCTGCAAGAGCTGGAAGCCCGTGTGCGAAGTCTGACAAGAAGAAAGTTTGTACAAAAAAATGTCTGTCTGGAATGTGGCAGTCTTCGTTTTGATACAAGAGAAAGGACTGCATATGCAAAAGACAAGCCGGTTGCATTGACAAGAAAAGAGAATGGAATTCTAGAGTATCTTCTTTTGAATCAGGGAAGACCGGTCAGTCAGGAAGAACTGATCGAGCATGTCTGGGATTCTTCTGTGGATAGTTTCAGCGGCTCGATCCGAGTGCATATGTCTTCTCTGAGAAAGAAACTGAAAGCCGGGCTTGGTTATGATCCGATCGTGAATAAGATCGGTGAGGGGTATAAGATAGGAGGTGGTAAAGCATGAAAAAAATATCACTCCAGTGGAGACTGACGATTCTTACGACCGTGCTGATCACAGTATTGTGTGGATGCCTTACATTTTTCCTATATAAGAACGGAGTCTATTATATTGACACGCTTCAGGAGACTGTTACGGATCAAAGTGCCGCACCGGAGGCAGTGTATATTGATATTCCGGATAATGAATGGGATGATTTTGCAGCGCAGTTTGCTACGAAGGTTTATAATTCGAAATCAGATTATAGAAACAGAAGTCTTCTGATTACTGTTGTCGTGGCACTGATTGGTGGCGCAGTTACATTTTTTGTCAGCGGCAGGGCATTAAAACCACTCAAAGAATTTTCAGAGACAGTAGAAAAGGTTCAGGCACAGAATCTGGCGGATTATACGATTGAAGAGAATAGAATCGCAGAATTAGACCGACTTCGTACTTCTTATAACAAGATGCTTTTGCGACTTTCGGAATCATTTGAGACACAGCGTCAGTTTACAGGAAATGCAGCACATGAGTTACGTACTCCACTGGCTTTAATCCAGGCACAACTGGATCTATACCATACAACAGAACATCCGGAGAGTACCGCAGTGGCAGAAGAGACAATTCAGATGGTAACGGAGCAGAATGAACGTCTTAGCAAGTTGGTCCGAACGCTTTTGGATATGAGCGAATTACAGACCGTATCGCGAAATGACAGAATTGAGCTCCATAGTCTGATCGAGGAAGTGCTGACAGATCTGGAACCTCTGGCACAGGAAAAAAAGGTTGAACTGATACAGAGGTCACAGGGAGCAGGAGCAAAGGCATATGAAGAATTATTTTTGACAGGAAGTGATATTCTGATTTACAGAATGCTATATAATCTTGTTGAAAATGCAATTAAATATAATCGGGAAGATGGAACCGTTACGGTATCAGCAATAAGGAAGAAGAACGAAGTTGTTCTGACGGTTTCGGATACAGGAAATGGAATTGACGAAGCATTCAGGGAGCAAATCTTCGAACCGTTCTTCCGGGTAGATAAGTCAAGAAGCCGGGAACTCGGAGGTGTGGGGCTTGGCCTTGCGATGGTGCGGGAAGTTGTGCGGGTTCATGACGGAACGATTGAAGTTTATACAAATAAGCATAGCGGGACGACATTTGAAGTGAAAATGGGTATAGGGGCAGACTTTGAAAAAGCAGTATAATCGGAAAACAATTCGCAAATCGATCATACTGATGTTTATCGCTTCCACCTGCCAGAACATGGAGAATCCGTCTTACAATTCACTTACCGTATCAAAAATAAACCAAGGATTATTATTTTTGATACGGTTTAAATTATTTCAGACAGACATCCATAAAATCCTGCACTACCGCCGTCGGCTTCCGCCCCTTCTGCCAGATCAGAAGGATCTTCGTCACCAGATCCGGTTCATCAAGCACCTGACAAGCCAGCCCTTCGCAAAGCGGCTCCATGGACTGCGGGAAGATCGCCGTGGCAAGCCCTTCCTTCACCCAGAGGGTAGCGCCCCTGGCATCATCACACAGGCAGAACACCTCCGGAACCAGATTCTGCGCGTGAAATGCATCCATAATCAGCTTTTCATAGCGCCGGTAGAGAATTAACGGTCTGTGGACTAAATCTTCAAGAATGAGCGATTTTCTCCTTTCTGAAGGCATCTCCGGATTGGAGACAGCGATCATCGGCTCCGAATGCAGAACTGCGGACTCCACATCATCCAGCCGGAGCGGCGTGCGGACAACCGAAATATCGATGATCCCTTCCTGAAGATAATCATATAACGTATACGTGATCCCGTCGTGAACCTCAAAATTCACGTCGGGATTTTTCTTTGAAAATTCTGCGATAAACGGCATGACTGTGCCGACCGTCGTCGGCGTGATCCCGATTCTCAGAACCCTTTTTTTACCCGTTTGGGACACCTCAAGCTCTGTCGATCTGGCATAATCCAGAAGGCTCGCCGCACGGTCATACAAAAGCTTACCTGCCGCCGTCAGGATCACCCCTTTATGGGTACGCTCAAACAGCTGCACGTTCAGTTCATTTTCCAACTGCCTGATCTGATAGCTGAGGGGCGGCTGTGACATATTGAGCTTTCTCGCCGCTTCATTGATGCTTCCCGTATTCGCGATTTCCCGGAAATATTCCAGCTGTCTGAGTTCCATTTTCTTTTTTCCCTCCGTTTAGTTATATGATGATACCAGGGTCAAAAGGTCAGAAAGCCGATGCAAGCTTGCTTGCAAGAGGATTTTTGACCTCTTGACCCGCCAAAAACATGAGTAAGTAGCCATTTTTCAAAGAAAAATGAGCGGATTACGAATGTTTTTGAGGATTGCGAGAGTGCAAAGCACATAGCAATCTGGTATCAAATAGGTCAAAATACCTTTTGCCACTCACATTGTTATACTTTTTTTATATTAAGCTGTCATAAAAACAATATTATTCATATTGATGGTAGCGCATTATAATGAGTAGGTCAAGAAAAAACTAAGAAGTAAAGAACAGGAGTGAGTGTGTTTGAAGAAACTTTGGGTTTATCTGAAAGAATACAAGACAGAAAGTATTCTTGCACCATTATTCAAACTGCTGGAAGTCGTATTTGATCTTTTGGTTCCGGTGGTTGTCGCCAAGATCATTGATATTGGTATTGCAAACAATGACCACGGCTACATCGTAAAGATGTTCCTGGTGCTGATCCTCATGGCTGCAGTCGGTCTTAGCTGCAGTTTTACCGCACAGTATTTTGCTGCAAGAGCGAGTGTCGGCTGTGCAACCAATTTAAGACAGGCCGTATTTGACCACATTCAGGGCTTTTCATTTACCGAACTTGATACGATCGGTACGGACACCCTGATCACACGGATGACCGATGATATCAACCAGGTCCAGAACGGCATCAACATGGGACTTCGTCTTCTTCTGAGAAGTCCGTTTATCGTAATCGGTTCGATGATCATGGCATTTACGATCAACTTTAAATGTGCGCTGGTATTCGTTGTGGCGATCCCTCTTTTATTTGTCGGCGTCATTTTCATTATGCTGGTCAGCATCCCGCTTTTCAAAAAAGTGCAGGCTGCCCTGGACCGTGTCACAGGACTTACCCGTGAGAATCTGACAGGTGTCCGCGTGATCCGCGCATTTTGCCGCGAAGAAGAGTCGGTAAATGAATTTGAAAAGAGCAACACCGAACTGACCAGGTTAAATGAATTTGTCGGAAGAATTTCCGCCCTGTTAAATCCATTTACCTACGTGTTGATCAACATTGCAACTGTCATCCTGATTGCAAGAGCAGGACTCCAGGTCAATCTCGGAACCATGCATCAGGGACAGGTTGTCGCGCTTTACAACTACATGGCACAGATGATCGTCGAACTGATCAAGCTGGCTTCCCTGATCATTACACTGAACAAGGCGATGGCATGTGCAGACCGTGTAGCCGGTGTCCTGGATATCAGGACTACCATGCATTATCCGGAAACTCCTTCTGCAAAGGCAAATCCTTCTGCAAATGAAGTTGAATTCGACAAGGTATCCTTCACCTATGCAGGTGCCGGTGCATCAAGCCTTTCTGATATCAGTTTCTCTGTAAAAAAAGGGCAGACAGTCGGTATCATCGGTGGTACCGGATGCGGAAAATCCACTCTGGTCAGCCTGATCTCCCGTTTCTATGATGTAACCTGCGGAACCGTTAAACTGAATGGACGCAATGTAAAAGAGCTTACCAATCAGGAAATCCACGACAAGGTCGGAATCGTACAGCAGCGCTCCGTCCTTTTCAAAGGCAGCATCCGCGATAACATGAAATGGGGCAATGAAAATGCATCTGACTCCGAGATCTGGGATGCACTGAAAGTTGCACAGGCAAAAGAAGTCGTAGAAGGAAAAGACGGACAGCTTGATTTCATGCTCGAGCAGAACGGAAAGAACCTTTCCGGTGGACAGCGTCAGCGTCTTACCATTGCCCGCGCTCTTGTGAAAAAGCCGGAAATCCTGATCCTCGACGACAACTTAAGCGCACTTGATTTTGCAACTGACGCAGCACTTCGGAAAGCCCTCGCAGGACTGGAAGGAGAGACAACAACCTTCCTGGTATCCCAGAGGGTTGCAGGCATCCGCCAGGCAGACAAGATTTTAGTATTAGATAATGGAGAACTCGCCGGATCCGGTACACATGATGAACTTATGAAATCCTGCGAAGTTTATCGTGAGATCTATTTCTCACAGTTCCCGGAAGACCGTGCAAAATATGAAAGAGGGGAGATGTAGGTATGAAAAAAGACAGTGTAATGAAAAAGCTTTTTAAATATATCGGAAAATACTGGATCCTCCTGATCCTCAGCATCATCCTTGCCGGAATATCAGTGGTTCTTCAGCTTTATGTGCCGGTTCTCTTCGGTAATGCGATCGATGAGATCGTAGCAGCGCACAATGTAGACTTTACCCAGATGTGGCTCTATCTGAAGCAGATTCTTCTGTTCGTAGTGATCGCTGCAGCCGCAATCTGGATCATGAACCTTGTCAATAACCGCATGACCTATCATATTGTACAGGATATCCGATCCCAGGCAATCCGCCACATCCAGAAGCTTCCGCTTTCTTATCTGGACCAGCACAGCACCGGCGATATTGTGAGCCGTATCATTGCCGATACCGATATCCTTTCTGACGGATTACTGCTCGGATTTACCCAGTTATTTTCCGGCGTTGTGACCGTTGTTGTAACCTTGATCTTCATGTTTTCCAAGAACGTGTGGATCACTTTGATGGTCATCCTTCTGACACCACTCAGCTTCCTGGTGGCAAAATTTATTTCCTCACGCTCTTTTACCATGTTTAAAAAGCAGAGTGAAACCCGTGGAAAACAGACTGCTCTGATCGAGGAAATGATCGGAAATCAGAAGGTTGTCAAGGCATTCGGATATGAGGACAAGGCTTCAAAGCGTTTTGATGAGATCAATAAAGAACTCAAAGAATACAGCCAGAAAGCCGTATTTTACAGCAGCCTTACCAATCCGTCCACCCGTTTCGTAAACAACATTATTTACGCTGCCGTAGCGCTTGCAGGTGCATTCCTGATCCCGCTTGGAGCCCTGACTGTCGGCGGTCTTTCCGTACTGCTTTCTTACGCGAACCAGTACATGAAGCCATTCAACGACATTACATCCGTAATCACGGAAATGCAGAACGCCCTTGCATGTGCGACACGTATCTTTGACCTCTTAGAAGAACCGGAAGAAGTAAACGATTCTTCTGAAGTACTTGAAAAGGTGGATGGAAATGTGGATATCGACCACGTAGATTTCAGCTATGACAAGAGTAAATCTCTGATTGAAGACTTTAACCTTCAGGTTGAACCTGGTATGCGTATTGCGATCGTAGGTCCTACCGGATGCGGAAAAACAACATTTATCAACCTCCTGATGCGCTTCTATGACGTGAATTCCGGAAAAATCTGTATCGACGGTAAACCGATCGATGAGATTTCCCGACATTCACTCAGAAAGAGCTTCGGTATGGTGCTTCAGGATACCTGGATCAAATCCGGTACTGTCCGTGAAAATATCAGCTTCGGAAAACCGGATGCCACGGATGAAGAAATCATCCAGGCAGCAAAAGAAGCAAAAAGCTGGGATTTCATCCGCAGACTTCCGCAGGGACTTGATACCGTCCTGCATGAGGACAGCATCAGTCAGGGACAGAAACAGCTCCTGTGTATCACAAGAGTTATGCTCTGTCTGCCGCCAATGCTGATCCTGGACGAAGCGACTTCAAGTATCGATACCCGTACCGAACTGCAGGTACAGGAAGCATTTGATAACCTGATGAAAGGTCGTACAAGCTTTGTCGTTGCACACCGTCTGTCTACGATCCGCAACGCTTCCCTGATCCTCGTCATGAAAGACGGTAAGATCATTGAGCAGGGAACCCATGAAGAACTGCTGAAAGAAGGCGGCTTCTACAGTCATCTGTATAACAGCCAGTTCCAGGCAGTGTCATAAAAGGATAACGGTGCTAGAGCGGATTCGTCGGAAACATCCAAAACAGTTAAGGATGGATTCATGGAAGCACCAGATGGTGAGATTCCATTTGATTAATTCAGAATAAATGGTTGGAGAGGCTGCCCTTTGCCGGGGCATCCTCTTTTCCATTTTACAGAAGAAATCAAAAATTACAGGTATTCGACCTAACGAAATCGTGATATAATGAGTGCAAGAGAGCCAACATGCTTGCATGATTGGCGAACGGCGAATTGGATCATGATAGTTGCGAAGCAACGGTAAGCACCGAAGGTGCGAATCATGATATAATCAAAATATATTTGAATGAGAAATATGGAGGTAGCTTATGGGCGTAAGTTATAACAGATTGTGGAAAATGCTCATAGATAAAAATATGAAACGGATAGAGATGCAGTACCTCACTGAAATCAGTGGAAATATTCTTGCCCGGATGGGGAAAAATCAGTATGTATCAATGGAGACGATTGAGAAGATCTGCAAGAAGCTAGACTGCACTGTTGATGAGATGATGGAATTTACAGATGATGAGTAACAGGAGGTTAACTTCCCGTTTATCGGGAAGTCGCAGAGAACGAAAAAACGGTATTTGGAGGTATTCACTATGAAAAAGATTATAACCGTAATGCTTTGCATTGTGCTAGTTCTTCTCTTTGCCGGATGCGGAAAAGACGGCGATACATCAAAAGTGGAAATTGATTATGGAACATCTTCCGTTTATTCAAAAGAAGAAATAGACTCTGCCATTGAGATTATAAAAAAGCAGTTCACTTCGTTTGAGGGCTGTGAATTGCATAGCCTTTCTTATATGCCTGATGAAGAATGCAACAATGCAGATAACATTGAATGGATGAACAATTTAAGAACGGATGATAATAAAGAAGCCTTTACGCAATGTATTGCATTTGAAAGCAGTTTCCGTTCGCCGGAAAAAGGTGGCGGTGCATGGGAAGCTAACGAAGAATACACTTGGTCATGGTGGCTTGCACGGAGTGAAGGCGGAGAATGGAATCTGATGACTTGGGGTTATTGATAAGAGTAAAAAATTCCAGTATTATTGGCCAAGAAATTAAGGAGGATTCATTATGAGTGAGAAAACAGAGATTACTTTCATGCAAACAAGATTAATCCGGCTTGCTTCAGAAGAGTGGCATTTACCTGTTGAACAGATTATCCACTTGTTTAAAGAAGCCGATGTTCTTGGATATATAGAAAAATGCTATGGGATTTTTCATTGTGAAGGTGATGAAGCTGTGCTTGAAGATATTACTGAATTTTTGCAAAGAAATGGCAAGGTATGATATCATTGCAGGAAAGATTGCGGATGATGCAACAAACGCTACCCTTACTGCTTATCTTGCCGGGGCTTTCGGGACAGCAGGCGATAAGGAAGCAGACGATTTCTGCATTAGACAGTTGCTGCCCAATAAACTAAAAGATCAATATTGCTTCAAAACAGAATCCGCTATTGAGTGTCTGAAATTTGTGAAAGGTGAGAAGATATGGCTGAAGTAACAATTCCAAAAGAAAAACTGGATTATACAATCGACCTTCTTATCGCTATGGTGACAGAAGAAATCGCAGAAGAGACGGGCAAGGACAGAAAAGAGGTATTGACAGATTTTCTATGTTCAAAGACAGGAAAAGCACTGTATGATGAGAAAACAAAACTGTGGTGCAATGGTCCGGCATATATAACCGAATTGTATAGGGAAGAATTAAAGAAATCCTGATATGGAATGTGAGTTTAAATTTATACAACAATGGCGAGCAAAACTTTTATTCCATATAGAGCAACAATTAAATATTTCAAAAACGCTGAGGTCAACATTTCCTAATCATGGAACAATGACCTCAGTTTTTTTATACCAGAAATCGGCATTCATGAATCAGCCGGTTCTTTTTATTTCTCCAGATACGTGTTTTTGTATTCTTCACGAATTGCTTCCGGCACAAGACTTCCGCCTGTTGCCCATGCAATGTGTGTCGCATTTTTCATTTTCTCTTCAAGATGATTCTCCTGTAAATATTTATGTGCAGATTCATTCCTTTCAATCTGTATTGGTCCTTCAAAAGAAGCACAAGCACTTGGCTCAAGGAAAATGTTCTCTGTTCCGAGAAGGTCTCTCATGTAATCATATAATTTTCCATCGCGGATAGTAAATTCGCCGCCAAGCAGATTCTTCATTACTCTGCCTACAAATCCAGAAGGACGTCCCACGGCAAGCCCATCTGCATGGGTAAGTCCGGTAAGCCCAATATCCTGTACGGAAATCTCCTGGTTCAGTCCGGTTGCCATTCCGACTAGCATACACGGTGCCTGTGTCGGTTCTATGAAAAAGCAGTGTACATAATCTCCGAACAGCAGCTTAAGTCCAAAGCATACACCACCCGGTGCTCCACCTACTCCGCAGGGAATATATACAAAGAGTGGATGTTCCTCGTCTACTGCAACATTCTTTTCTTCCAACTGCTTTTGCAGGCGTTTTGCCGCTACTGCATAACCAAGAAAGAGTGTTTTTGAATTTTCATCATCCACAAAGTAGCTGTTCGGATCTGCATCAGATAAAGCACGTCCGTTTTTCACCGCTTCACTATAATCTGACTCATATTCCTTTACTGTTACCCCGTGGCTTCTGAGCAAGTCTTTTTTCCACTGTTTCGCATCTGCTGACATGTGTACGATCACCTGATAGCCAACTGCTGCACTCATGATTCCGATACTCAGTCCAAGGTTTCCGGTGGAACCCACCTGAATGGTATACTTTTTGAAAAACTCTCTGCATTCTTCACTCGCCAGTTTCTCATAATTGTCTTCCAGACTCAAAATCCCATGCTCTAATGCAAGTTCTTCTGTGTGCTTCAAAATCTCATAAATACCGCCGCGTGCCTTGATCGAACCGGCGATCGCCAGATGGCTGTCCTGCTTTAATAATAAGTTCCCTTCCAGATTGCTGTCGTATTTCTCATTCAGCAAATCCTTCATCTTCGGAACCGGTGTCAGAACAGATTCGATGATTCCGTTTCTCTCTTTTGTTTCCGGGAAACATTTCATAATGAACGGTGCAAAACGCTCTAGTCTGCGCTCCGCATCTTCTACATCTTCCATACCAAGTTCGATCTGTTCCATTGCTTCCCCACAAGCTGTTTTGTCCGGATTTTTCCAGAACACCTCTTTTTCACTACAGATCTCCTTCAAAATCGGAGTCTTTTCCTCCAGCATTTTCAAATCAACCATTGCTTTCATACCTCTCTTTCCATGACTTGATTCATATCTATATATTACCTTATTTCTTGTATTCTGATTACCATATTTGTCTTGACCATTCTTCAATCAGAATGTATTATATCATTATAAAAAATTGCATCTATACACATTTTAACATATTTTTAATGGGAGTGATTTTCATAAAAACAATTCATAAAAAACACGGCTTTACACTTGTAGAACTCATTGTTGTACTATCTATTCTTACAATACTGGCAACACTGCTAATTCCGTCTTTGACAGGATATATTGAAAAAGCAAAAAAGCAGGCTGTTTTAACTGAGGCAAAAGAAGTCTGGACTGCTACTCAGGCTGCTTTGTCCGAATGTTATGCTATGTACCCGGAAAGCTTTGAAGAATCTTGCAAGTTTACCTCCACAATCGGCGGCGAAAAGATGACAAAGCTCGGAAGAATATCAAACGGTGCATTAAATGCTCTTCAAAGGAATCCCAAAGATCAGACCGAGGTCAATACATCCAGCCGGCGAGTTGCAAGACAAGTACTTATTTATCTGGAAAGTGCAGATAAAAATGCAAAACCGCGCTATACATTCGGCAATGGTGCGATTCCTACCGGGAACAGCAGACCAAGCAACTATTTTAAAGACAAACCGACTTCAAAAGATATCCTTATTCAGATTTTCCATACGAAAAAAGGGAAAGTCGTTGCACTCAATTTTGGAAAAAATGGATACATGGTAACCATGATCGCAGGAAAAGAACCAACCATTGTTAAAGATGGAAATTGTCTTCCATCCTCTGAAAAATAAGCGAATAAAAGAAAAGCGACACTGCAAAACCACATGCTAAGGGAGTTCTGCAGTATCGTCTTTTTTTATTCTTCTACCTTCCACTCTCTGGTATCAAAGATGTGAAGATGCAGTGCTTCTGAAATATATCCCAGCAATTCGCAGCCTGCGATACAGTTTCCTTTTTTGTCAAGAGACGGTCCGTAGATCCCGATTCCCATTTTCTTTTTCGACACGCTAAGGAGACCTCCGCCTACTCCACTTTTAGTCGGAATTCCTGTTCTTAATGCAAATTCTCCCGATCCGTCATACATTCCGCAAGTAAGCATAATGGTCTGCACCATCCGCACAGTCTGAGATGAGATCAGACGTTTTCCGGTGGAAAGCTGCACTCCGTCATTTGCCAGCAGAAGACCGAACCTTGCCAGATCTCTTGCATTTACCGACATGGAACACATCTTGGTATAAAAGGTAACACTTTCTTCTACATCGGTATCAATGATGTCCTTACTTTTTAAAAGATAGGCAATCGCCTTATTTCTTGCGCAGGTCGCCATCTCAGACTGAAATACGGCTTCGTCTATCGCGATCTCCGGATCTTCGCATACTTCCTGCATATACTTCTGCATATCTTCGATGGAATAATGGTTCACTAGCAGACTTGCAACCGTAATTGCTCCGGAATTGATCATCGGATTAAAGGGCCGGTTGCTCCGGTTATCCAGTTCTACCAGTGAATTAAAAGCCTCTCCCGACGGCTCCACGCCCACATGATCAAACACAAACTCTGCTCCAAACGTTTCCAGCGCCAAGCACAGTGCCATTACTTTGGAAATGGACTGTATCGTAAATCTGTCCTCTGTATTTCCGGTCTCAAATTGATTGCCGTCTATTGTGTAAAGGCAGATCCCCAGTTTATTCTTATCTGCCTTGGCAAGCTCCGGAATATACGATGCGACACTTCCATACCGGATCACACCTTTTCCGATACGGATGGCATTTTCCAGTATTCTCGTAACTTCTTCTGATTTCATCATATTCTCCTTTTTCGCTCAGTCGTAATCCCCTACAACTGCTATTTCCTAAGTACTAACATACATCATTTTCCGGCTTCAATCAACCACCATTTTTTGTTGATACCCGACGGAATAAGATAGACAAAAAAGTGCCCGCATTGTATATTATTAGTAGTTTGGAACTGGGGAATATGCAAAGGGGAAAACGTATCATGAATCTAATTTCACAATACAAAGGTCTTAGAAAAGAAAACTATGTCTTATGCTTCGGACGCTTTGTGACGGCCATGGGGGCAATGGTCCGTCCGATGCTGACGATGATCTTAAGCCAGAAGCTTGGGATGAATGCCGTGCAAGTTGCCTGGATCACGGCACTGATGGGGATCCTGACGATCCCGGCAAATCTGATCGGTGGAAAGATGGCCGATCGTTTTAATAAGAAAATGAATATCGTTTACCTGGATATGATTTCCGTCATTTCTTATATCATCTGCGGACTGATCCCGCTGACGACAAAATCCATTGTCCTGATGTTTATCGCATCGACCTGCCAGAACATGGAAAATCCGTCCTACAATTCGCTTACTGCGGATATCACCCTCAGCAAAGACAGGGAGAGAGGGTATTCCCTCCAGTATCTGACAGCAAATCTCGGCGGCGTGATGGCTTCTGCTGTAGCCGGATTTATGTTTCGCAATTACTTATGGCTTGCATTTTTGCTCAGTGGAATTTCCATCGGCACTTCTTCTGTGATGATCTATTTCTTTGTACAGAATATCACACCGGAAAAAGAAGAAAGTGATAGCAACGCCATTTATCAGGCCGAACGCCACGGGGAAAGCCTGCTGACGATTCTTAAAGAAAACCGGCTTGTTCTGCTGTTCATTCTGATCACCAGCGGGTACACAGCACTTTACCAGATGTATAATTATCTCTTTCCTATGGATCTGATCCGTCTACACGGGGATACCGGTGCGGTGATATTCGGAACAGTTACAAGCATCAACTGCTTTATCGTTGTTCTCTTCACACCACTTATCACTCAGATTCTGAAGCGATCCTCCGAACCAAAAAAGACAATCTACGGATTTTTACTGACACTGGTCGGCTACGTGATGTTCATCCTCTTTTCCGGACACATCCCGTTCTATTATGCGGCAATGGTCGTACTGACATGGGGTGAGATTTCTTACATGCTGGCGGAAAGCCCGTACATGACCAGGCGTATCCCATCCAGCCACCGCGGAAGAATCCACGGGCTGATGGAGATCATCCGTATCGGATTTATGAGTCTGTACCAGCTTTTGATCGGATTTATTTACAAAAATCATACGCCGATCTTTACCTGGGTCATCGTTCTTCTGACAGGAGTCGCATTCATGCTTCTGGCTGTTATCTTAACGAAAGAGGACAAAAAACGCTATAAAAATCTGTATCGCAGATTATAATAATGATGTGAACGGCAAAATTTACTTTTGACACTCACATCATTTTAAAAAGTTATAACCAAAACAATACAGGCAAGACCAAGATTGGATTTTCTCCCTTCTCCGGTCTTGTCTGTTATTTTGCTTTCCACTATAATAAGAGTATCAAATACAAAGGAGTTTCATTTACCAGATTATGACCATCAAAGAAATCGCACAGCTCGCCGGTGTATCCAGCGCAGCTGTATCCAGATATCTGAACGGCGGCTACGTCAGTGAAGGGAAAAAAGAACAGATCCGTAAAGTCATCGAAGAAACCGGATACCAGCCATCCGCACAGGCGCGTATGCTTCGTACCAAAAAGGCAAGCCTGGTGGGCGTGGTCGTCCCGAAGATCAATTCTGAATCCATCAGCCGGATCACTGCCGGAATTGAAAGTGTTCTCGCCGAAAGAGGCTATCAGATGCTTCTTGCCGGAACCGACAACACCCCTGCAAAGGAAGTAGAATACCTCCGGTTATTTGAAAATTATCCGGTGGACGGAATTATTCTTGTCGGTACGATGTTCACCGCCGGTCACCGGAAATTTTTAAAAGAGACAAAGGTTCCTGTTGTCGTGATCGGACAGCGCACCTCACACGCAAACTGCATTTACCACGACGATTACGGTGCAGGAAAGGCAATGGGACAGGCCGTTGCCAGATTCAGTAAAAAAGGAGTTGCTTACATCGGCGTTACCCGTGATGACAAAGCTGCAGGTGCCGCAAGAGAGGACGGATTTATCGCAGGACTCAAAAATGCAGGTGTCACGCTTTTCGAGGAAAATAAGCGAACCTCAGCCTTCACGCTGGAATCCGGATATGAGTCTGCTCTGGATCTTTTGGAAAGCAAATGTGATATCGATGTCATATCATGTGCAACCGATACCATAGCAGCGGGAGCAATCGAAGCCATTCAAACCTACTTAAAAAAGCAGATTCCGACAAATGCAGCCGATGCAGGTGCAAGAATGCGCTATATCCTTGAAAATACGTCCATCCGAGTAACCGGATTCGGAGATAACCAGATGTTAAAAGCCGTCACCGGAGGAATCCCAACCATCCATTTCGGCTACAAAACCAGTGGAATCCGCGGCGCAGAGCTACTTCTTGACAGTATTGAAAGAGGAGAACAGATCCCGATCGAGATGAAGCTCGGCTTCCGTCTTGTTGGAGCAGACCCTTCAGACTCCGAAAATCTTACCTGATTTTCCTGATTTCCCGGAGTTTCTTAAGGAAACAAAAGTTTCTTTCAACACTTTTCACAAAAAACAATATGAATTATCAGTAAAAATGCTGTATCCTGCCTGGCAATTTTTAATTCTGATTGTTACACAATTTTTAATTCTGACTGTTACACAATTGCTTCTATAATTGTCTTTCCGTCAATTGTAATTTCTTTGATACCGGTTTCTTTTTTCCTGTTAAAATTAAAGCTGATCATATATCCTTTCTTCACATGGTAATCATTAAGATATTCTATCAACTGATTTTCCCCACGATTATTATATTCCTTTCCATGCCAGATCTTCATTTCTATAATATACTGTTCACCCAAATAGTCTACAATAATATCTGTCCGTTTCTGCTCTCTGGTTTGAGTCTCTATATAATAATTGCCTGTTCCATTGATAATCGGTCTTAAATACAAAAGAAAATATTTTCTACCTTCATCTTCAAGAAATGTCTCGTCACTGTCGCCATATAAATCATGAAAATGCTGCACAAATTTTTCAAGGACCAATCTCATATTCAAATAACCATTTGTGATAAACTGATTCTTGTCAATCAACGATGCCGCATAGATTTCCTTTTTCTGCATCTCCGCAGATGACAAATACAGATTATATAACCAGGTTTCAAAAATACGATTGGAAACTGCAAGCACTCCATTTTCATTTTTCACAAAGCCGAACATGGTCGCAATATTGATGGATGTCTCATAATAATTATACACAATCGCTTTTCCCGTAAATAGAAGTGAATAGAGCATACTATTCAGTTCCGGATAGCTTTCCAGTTTTTCACGCAACGACTCAAACAGCATATTTTTTTCTGAAAGCAAAATCCTTACCGCTTCCAAAAATCCCTTCTTCGTCCACGCACTTTTCTTACCGCCATACTCCTTCTTCACACTGATTTCCTCATCCAGAAGCTGACATATCCTAGACACCAGGAATGGATATCCGGATGTATACTCTCTGATCAGTCCGGCAAGTAATTCCACATCCATTCCTGTATGATAATCTTTTTCATACTCATCGAGCATTCCTGCAATTTCTTCTCTTGAAAAGCTCATATCCACTTTAAAATCCGCTGCGATATTCCACGGACTGTTATATTTATGAACTTCATCCGGACGGATTTTCCGCCTTAAATTCTTTACGTCATATACACCCGCCAAAATAACAGCTCGAAATGTCGGCTGTATATCTCTTTCAATATACTGAGCACGAAGCTGAGCAAGAAAATCCAGAAACACCTGATTATTCGATGCACTGTCAACCTCATCAATCATCAGTACAATCTTTTTTTCAGCTGCCGCACAGAGATCACTCAACTGTTCAAACAGCTCTTTTAAGGAAAAATACTTATCTGTATAATCCGTACTATGCAAAATATTTTTTATCGCATCTTCCAGTTCTGGTGAAAGAGTATTTCTTTTTAACGACCGCAAAAATGAATTGATAAATGCTGCCGAAAAAACATTTCCATTTTCAAATTTATCATTGTCAAAAGTCTGAAAATCCAGAAGGACAACATAATATTCTTTTTGCAGATAGCGATACAATGCACGAAGTGTTGTTGTCTTTCCATATTGCCGCGCACGATTGATCGTAAAATATTTGCCGGCATCTACGAGGCTTTTGATCTTCTCCAGCCGTCCGGATATATCGACCATATAATGTTCTTCCGGTATGCATACTGCTGTTGTATTGAATACTTTTGGCATCGTCTTCTCAACTCCTTTTCGCACCACTGTTTCTTAGATTTTATCATTGCGGTGGGGGAATGGCAAGGGATTCTATCTTTCAGTTTTCTTCTCCACCTTTTCTTTTTTTATTTCAAATGTTATACTTCATATACAGCAAAAAACAGATAAAGGTAACGAAACACTATGTTAATCAGAAAAACACTTCCAGAAGATGTAGACACGATTTTAAATATTTTTGACACCGCACGCCAGTTCATGCACGCAACCGGAAACCCGACACAATGGAATGCAAATTATCCGGCTCTCGAAGATCTCGAACCGGATATCCAGAATGGTAACAGTTATGTCTGCGTAGAAAATGATAAGGTCGTTGCCACTTTTACACTCATCATCGGAGACGAGCCGAACTATCAACTCATTGAAAATGGAAGCTGGCGTTCCGAGACTCCATACGGAACCGTTCACCGCCTTGCATCTGACGGAACAACCAAAGGGATTGCACGGGCTTGCTTTGATTTTTGCAAGACACAGATCTCACATCTGCGTGTAGATACCCACAAGGATAATCAACCAATGCAGGCTTGCTTTAAGCAGAATGGATTTGAAGAATGTGGGATTATTTACGTCAGTGACGGGACTCCGCGGATCGCTTATGAATTTATTAGGATATCTGAATAGAGGGGTATTTTTATGACAATCAATAGTATTTTAGAAGAAATTATAAATCTGGCAAAAAAATATTCTGCTTCTACCGTTATTCTTTTTGGTTCCCGTGCCAAAGGAACTGCGACAGAACGAAGTGATATTGACATCGCCGTATCCGGTATTCCAGATACAGAAAATCTACGGGAAGAGCTTGATAATTTACCCACTTTATACACAATAGACCTTGTCAATCTTGATGAATGTGGAAATCAGTTATTATTGGAGGATATAAGAAAATATGGACGAGAAATTTACAAAAAGATTTGAATCCTTTAAAAATTCACTGGCATCTCTTTCAGAAGCTACTCACTAATCATATATTTCCAGGAGGCTTAATTTCATGTACTATCCACTCGCACAACAAGAATTTGAATCTTACCTTAACGGATACGACCGCGAAAATGACCGCATAAAATTAAAAATCATCCACACCTACGGCGTTGTAAAGCAGGCAGAAGAGCTTGCCGGAAGGATGCATCTTTCAGCCGAAGACACCGATCTTGCAAGGCTGATTGCACTCCTTCACGACATCGGACGTTTTGAACAGTTAAAGCGCTACGACAGCTTTGAGCCGGGCACAATGGACCACGCTGCTTACGGTGTAAAGGTACTTTTTGATGAAGGCATGATCCGCCGCTTTCTTCCGAATGATAAATGGGACTCCATCATTTACACTGCAATCGCCCATCACAGCGATTATGAACTCCCTGAGATTTCAGATCCGCAGACACTTTTACATGCAAAGCTGATCCGTGATGAGGACAAGCTGGACAACTGCCGGGTAAAGCTCGTAGACTCCACAAGCACCTTTCTTAACGTTTCTGAAGAAGAACTCGGTACACAGAATATAACCCAAAAGGTATACGAAACAGTGTTTGAAAATAAATGTATCCTTTCCGCAGACCGCGTCACACAGATGGATTACTGGGTATCTTATATCGTCTATTTCTTCGATATTAACTTCAAAGAAAGCTTTGATATCATAGCGGAAAATGACTACTTAAACCGCATTATTGACAGGATTCCATATAGCAATCCTTCTACAAAAAAGCAAATGGAAAAAATTCGGACTTATATGCAGAAGTTTGTTAACTCACATACAGGCAATCGGTTATCTTAACCTTCTTAGTTCACGAAATCAATGAACTGACATATGCGCTTTCAGGAAAACAAATTCTAAGATTTATTTGCACCTTGAAAGCGTGTACATCATTTTCCTGTTTTTTTCATCCTCCTATTGTATTATTTGTATTACGTGGTATAATACAATCAAATCCCACAGAAAGGAGATGCCGATATATGATCATCAAGATCAACATGCAGTCCGAAATCCCGATCTACCTTCAGCTGCGCAACGAGATTGTCAAAGGGATCGGGCGAGGGGAATTTGAGCCGGGGGAATCGCTTCCGACCGTCCGCCAGATGGCAACCGATCTCGGTATCAACACCATGACCGTCAGCAAAGCTTACCAGCTTTTGAAAACAGAAGGCTTTCTCGAGACAGACCGCCGTAAGGGAACAACCATCTGTTATCCCACTTCCTCTGCTCCACAAGATAACCGCTTTGACGAAAAGCTGACAGATGAACTGGAACTTTTAAGCGCAGAAGCAAAGTTCCACGGCATGACTTTGGCAGACTTCCTGGAACTCTGCCAGAGAGCATTTAACGAAATGGAGGTAACAGCGAAATGATGATGCTGATTATATTTTTAATTACAGACATTTCCATGGTCGGCATCTTTGCCGGAGTCTATGGAAATATTGCAAACTACCGGGAAGGAATGCTGATGGGAGTCCATATTCCTAAATCTGAACTTGAACATCCCGACGTAAAAGAGCTTCTCCAGCTTTATAAAAAGCGCAACCGCCAGTTTTATTTGTGGAACATGCTTGCAGGAATTGCGGTATGCCTGCTTTGCTTTACTTACTTTTCTATTTTTATTACCGTATGGACACTGTGGTTCGTAGAATTCTGCCTTCTTACCATCCTCCGTGTCTATCATTATCATCAGAAAGTATACGACATTAAGCAGAAAAATGGATGGATCAGCTCAGCAAATGCAGATGTGTCCGCTGCAGTGGATACCCGCACTTCCTCACAAATTGCGAAAAAGATACTGCCGGCAAAGCTTCATCTGATCCCGGCTGCAGTGATTCTGATCCCTCTGTTTTTCCCGCAGGTCCGTACTTATCTACTGACCGAAAGTGATGGAAGAGTCATGCTTCTCTGCACAATTCTTGTCGCGGCAGCTTACATGGGTACCGGCTATTTATTCGCCCATATGCCAAACAAAATTTACAGTGAAAATTCACAGATCAACCTGCAGATCAATGCACTGGAAAAGCGTTTATACACCATATTCCTTTTTGTCTCCAACATTTGCAATACCGGCGCCTATCTCGGGATCATCCGGGATATTGCATCCAGCAACTGGATTGGCGGAGTTGGAATGGGCATCTACATTTTCCTCGAACTGATACCGGCTGCCATCATATTGATCATGTTTTTCTGGCTGCGTAAGGAAAAAGAGCGGATCCTCTCCCAGGACAGCACACCATTTTATATTGATGATGACTATTACTGGCGGAAAGGCTGGTACAACAATCCAAATGACAAACGGTATTTTGTACAGGACCGTGTGAACAGCATGAATTATTCTCTAAACTACGGACACCCTTCTGCAAAATATGTCACCGGAGGAATGCTCGTCGGCACCGGGCTTCTTCTCCTCTGGATGTGTATCCTCTGTATCCGGATCGATTTTACACCGATCCGCCTGACAGAAAATGCTGCCCAGTATTCTATTACATCCGGCTACAAAACAGCAACCTTTGCTCTTGCCGATGTGGAATCAGTAACTCTTCTGGATCATCTGCCGGATGAAAAATTCTACCGGTCTGATGGCTCCGAAGATAACAGCAAACTTCTCGGTAATTTCCGTGGCAGCGAAACCGGACATTGCCAGATGTATATCTGGATTGAACATCCTCCGGTTCTTCAGATAAAGACAACAGATACCACCATTTTTCTGAACAGCAGCAACGAAGCACAGACTAAAGAATGGTACGATCAGTTAAATGATGCAATTTCTTCGAATAAATAAGCCTTTTTCATTACCATGACAATGCATAATACGAAATATCTTGTAAAGCGTAACGCGTCATGCTACAATCATGTTAAAATGTTGGGGGCAAAAATATACGAATTTCACAAAGATAAAAAAGTTCAGAAAGGACTGTAGACAATGACACTTCAAGAATGTTATGTAAAAATTGGTGGCGATTATAATGATATTCTTCACCGGTTTATGAATGAAAATATGGTACGCAAATTTGTCCTCAAATTTCCGCAGGACAACAATATGGCTTTATTTGAAGAATCCTGGGCTAAAAAGGACTACGAAACCGCATTTCGTGCAATGCATACCTTAAAAGGTGTTTCCGTAAACCTTGGATTTACTGCACTTTACAATGTCAGCAGTGCTCTGACCGAAAAGCTCCGCAGCCAGGAATACGACAACCTTGACGGTTTGATCGCCGATGTCAAAAAACAGTATGATATCGTGATCGAAGCAATTGCAGCCCTTGACTAAATCTTAAAACACTGACGATAAACAGGAAGAGACTGCTTCACCGCAGTCCCTTCCTGTTATGTTTTTCTATAACTTTTTCTTCAGCATTTCCGGATTTGATGCATAGGAGAGAGCCGTCTCCGCCGTGATCCTCCCATCTTTATACAGATTCAGAAGACCAAAATCCATCGAATGCATTTCTTCTTTATTAGACGAATACACGACTCCATCAATCTGCGGAACCTTATTGTCGCGGATCATATTGCGGATCGCCGGAGTGATCGTCATGATCTCAAATACCGGGACCTGTTTTCCATCCACTGTCGGCACAAGCTGCTGTGAAATTACAGCCTGCAATACCATGGACAGCTGAACTGCAATCTGCCTCTGCTGGTTTGCCGGAAATACATCAATGATACGGTCAACCGTATTTGCTGCTCCGATCGTATGCAGGGTAGAAAATACCAGATGCCCGGTTTCCGCTGCTGTCATTGCCACATCGATCGTCTCATAATCACGCATTTCACCAAGCAGGATCACATCCGGGCTCTGCCGGAGCGAAGCACGTAGTGCATTGACGTAGCTTTCCGTATCCACATTGATTTCCCTCTGGCTTACAATACTTTTATCATGCCGGTGCAGATACTCGATCGGATCTTCCAGCGTAATGATATGCTTTTCCATTGAATGATTGATCTTATCCACCAGACAGGCAAGCGTAGTAGATTTTCCACTTCCCGCCGGTCCGGTCACAAGCACCAGACCTTTTGACAGGTTATAAAAGCTCATCACCGGGTCCGGAATCCCGATCTCATTCGGCTCCGGCAGTTCAAATGTGATCACTCGGATAACGGCTGAGAGCGCACCCCTCTGTTTGTACGCACTGACACGGAATCTCGAAAGTCCCGGAACAGCAAAAGAAAAATCATCATCTCCTTTTTCTTCAAGAACCCGGATGTCCCGTCCTCCTGCCAGCTTATATAATTCCTCAACGCATTCTTTCGTCTGCGGCGGCATCAGCTTTTCTTCCTTCTCCCTGCAGATTCTTCCATTTGCCCGATAAGAAACCGGAAGACCTGCTACAACAAATATATCCGATGCATGATTTAAAACTGCCTGCTGAAGCAGTACAATGATATCCATAGCTCAAACTCCTTTCGCGTCAGTCACTTCCAAGGACCGGAAGTGTTGACTTTTCTTCCCATTTCTCAGATGCTGACTCTTTCCATTTTACAACCTTCTGCGTTCCCTTTACCGGATCTACCAGGATCTCGACTTCCAGATTCTGACTGTCCGTGACCGGAACCACATAGGAAATATCCAGATTCGCTCCGTCTTCTTCAGCTGTCACGCCCTCAATCTGCCGAATCGCAAATACAGGATCCTCTTTTGCAAATGCATCATCGATCTGCGCCATGATCTGCGCCGCTTTTGCATTTGCCTCACAATACGCCGTTTCCCGGCCGGCAAGCTGCTGACTATAACTCTGATCCCTTTTCGCACTTGACAGTGAGAGTGTGGCAAATGTCACCAGACACAGGATTACAAAGATCACAAGCAGGTACGACGTTCCGATCTGAATCCCCGGGTACGATCCCCGTTTCTTTTTCTTCATCCCGTCACTCCCTTTCCGTGCCTGTCATCCGGTCTGTTTCCACCGAATAGATTTCTTCCGGCTGTTCTCCGGACAGGCGCTGCACCGTAAATGTTCCATGCAAAAGCTTTCCATCCGGCTCCACCCGGATCACGATCTCATACGAAGCCTCATCCTTACTGCATTCCTGCCAGTCTGCGTCATAGAAAACCTCCGTGTCCTCCGCCAGCGCATCCGCAAGAAAAAGCTCTGTATACCCGGAAACCTTCTCAAGCGCCGTATTCAGTTCCTGTGTCCCGCGGCTGGTCGTGTGCGCCTTCACAAAAATCTGCACACACACCGCAGAAGCAAGGCAGAAAAATAAAATTGCAATCATCAGTTCCAGCAAAAACAGGCTGGAACGCTTTGCCGGTGTCCGTTCCATAAATCTTCTCCAATCTATCTTGCAGCGCTCTTCACACTGACAAATGTATCTGTCTTTTTCCCGTCTTCATTTTCACAATACAGATGAAAAATCCCATCTGAAATTTCCTTAGCCCCGAAGTCCTTTGTTTCCAGGATTTTCCGTCCATCGGATGCCTTTGCTTCCGTTCCATCCTGGATAAAAAGCTCTCTTAAGTATCCATCATACGCATACAGATATGTCACATAATCCTTCTCATCATAACGCTGCCGGATCACGAGAACATTTTCCCCATCGAAAGTTCCATCTGCTATCGCACCATTTTCATCATTCTGGTGGATTTTCTCCGTCACATAGGCAAGTGCCGTCCGTCCCGAATAGGAATCTGACGAGGCCTTCACCTGCCGGCTGTAAAATCCCGATGCCAGAACCACAATGGCGACCGATGATGCCGCCAGCACGAAAAAGACTGCAAGAGGAAAAAGAAAATCAATCACATGCTTTTTTTCATTTCTACGCTTCATGCCCATTTCCTCCTATCGTTCGATCACCGTAATGTCCGGAAGAATATTGGCACCGGCAATCTGATAATCAATAAAAAACTGCTTCTTGTCATACTGGATCCCACAGTTTTCCGTCAGATCATCAAGCGTCTCCGGATAGTGTCCTTCCAGCGCATAGTACTGCGTCACACCACGCCAGAGTGCATTTTCCAGACTTTCCTTCTGTCTGCGTCTTGCTGTGTCCGAAAGCCTTTCAAAACCACTGAAAAAAGCACTGCAGATACATACAAACAGCAGAAGGGACAGACAGAAATTTCGAAGTGGACGCTGCCGTTTTCCGTGATAAAACCGTTCCCGTTCTTTTCTCCACATAGCATACGCCTCCTAAAGTCCTGACATAATTCCAAGAAGCGGAAGCATAACCGACAGAAGGATCGTTCCGACGATCACCGACAGGATGATCACCAGCGTCGGTTCCAGAACTGCGATCATAGAAGAAAGCTTTTCATCCACTTCCTCCTCACACTCATCGGCAATCCTTCCCATCATCTCATCCATCATTCCGGCTTTCCCGGCAATGGATGTCATCCGCGCATAAACACCTGTGAAAATTCCGGCTTTCACCAGCGCCTCTGCGATATCCGTTCCATTTTCCATATCCGCTTTGCATTCTGCTACTTTCTTCCGGAAATCATCATCCTCGATCAGGTTCTCCGAAAATTCCATTCCCTGTTCCGGCGTCAGTCCGCTTTTCAGTGCCAGTGACATTCCTCCGGCAAACCGGCATGCCGACAGCTTATCCTTCAGCTCCCTTGAAAATGCAAACCCGGATCCGATGTGATAGAGTTTCTTTCTGCCGCTCTCTGTCTTTGTAAAATAAATACCCGCACAGACGATCACCGCCAAAAGTACCGCAAACACCGCCGAATATCTGGAAAGAGCATTGCCTGCAAGCAGGATCCCTCTTGAAAATCCGGTCATTTCCTGACCAAACTGGCGGAACACCTGATCAAATACCGGCATAACCTTTGTCATCAAAATGATAATGATCACCAGCATCATCCCGATCATCAGAAGAGGGTAGGAGATGGCACTCCGGACACTTCTCCTGATCGCTTCCTCTCGGTCATAATGCTCTGCCAGAGATTCCATTACTTCATCTAAAGTTCCTGTCTCTTCTCCGATCTGCGTCATACGGATCAGATACTCCGGAAATACTTTCGTCTCTTCCAGCGCCTGATCCAGCCTGCCCGTATCCATCACTGACTGATAAATCTCATCCAGCAGCTTTTTTTCTGCCTTCGTCTGCGCATCCTCCCGGAGAAGATCAACTCCCTCCAGGGAAGAAATCCCGGACTTCAGGATCATTGCCATTTCACTGCAGAACGAAGCAATTTCCAGATTCGTAAGCTTCCCCTGCTGTGTCCGCTTTTCCATACTTGCCATCCTCCTTTTCACATTCCTGCCACATTCTTCTTATCCGGCTTCCTTTTATCTAATAGGTATACTTTGTGACATAATTCTTTCCATTTCCCACATACTTCTTCACATCCGAAGCACTGTTGTTTGCAGCAAGTGTCGGATCCATGATCGACCAGTTCTTTCCGTCAAATTCAATGATGTTATCCACCCAGCCGATCTCATCAACATAACAGCTAATCCATGCATGATACACATCACCGGAATAGCCAACCTCCAGCTTCGTCGGAATCCGCTGCGACCGGAGCATTGCCGACATCAACGCCGCATAATCAAAACAGATTCCTTTCCCGGTATCCAGTGTCTCATCCGGATCCGGTGTGTACCCATACGGAACATTCTCCGCTTTCTTTTTATCATAGGAAATATTTTTAATTACAAAATTATAAATCTGCGTTACCACATCCAGATCAGAATAGCAGTCCTTTCCTGCAAGACTCTCACCCTTTTTTACACACTTGGAATCTGCCGTGAAATTCACATAATAATTCGGATGCAGAAACGGGGCAAATTCATCTGTGATCTGTACGTCCAGATCCTGGGTAAAGCTTACCGCATACAGATTGTCCTCTACAGACACACTCTCCAGAAGTGTTACCTTATAAGAACCATTCCCGCCCGGAAGCGGATAAACCGCATAATCACCAACAACCGTAACCGGATAGGTATACTCTGTGCCATCCGGGGATGTCACCTGGAGCTTGACTTTTTGATTACTTCCATTATAACAGATCATCACATAGCCATCTGCCGTATGGGATGCATCCAGTACAACCAGATCATTTCCATATGTCACTTCACCGGAAGCCTCCGTCTGAAGCACCTGCGCCGACGGATCTCTCGGATCCCCCTTTTTCCCGGACTGGCTTTTTTTTCCCCCCGATGCACATCCGCCAGATATCAGTACACCTGTCAGAAATAGCAGAAAAAAGAAAAGAAAAATCCTCTGCCAGCGTCTTTTTTGTTCATATAAATCGTTCTGCCGCACAGAATTCCTCCTTTCTTTTCCACAGTGAAACAGTCCCAAAAACTCAACTAGAAAAATTATAGCATAATCAAAACATTAAAAGAAGTTATTTGGTCTAATATGCTTTAATTTATTTGACAAAAAAATCAAAGACCATTACAATAGAAATCAGTTATAAACCATCACAATAGTAAAATTGGGGGTTAATTTATGAGTGATCATTTACCTGTCTTAAAGGTTCGTTTATTCGGAGGATTCTCAGCAAGCTACGGAGAAATTCCCGTATCATTCGGACGCAACACAACGACAAAAGCAATGAAATTGTTGCAGATATTACTCTACCATGGCGATACCGGTATCTCCAGAGATAAGCTTCTTGATGAACTGTACGGAAGAGAAGAACTTGCCGATGCTGCCAACAACCTTCGGGTAACCGCACACCGTCTTAAAAAAATCATCGTAGATGCCGGACTTCCGAGTCATGATTATATCAACATCAAAAAAGGTATTTATCGATGGGATGCTCCGATGCCGACCGAAGTTGATGCACATCAGTTTAAGGTTCTGTCAAAAGACGTACAGACGTGTACCGATAAGGTAAAAAAGCTGACACTTCTTAAGAAGATCTGTCTGATGTACCGTGGGGAATTTCTTCCGGAGCTTTCGGGAGATGAATGGGTTCTTGTTGAAAGCGTCCAATATAAGAATATTTATTCCGAATCCCTTCAGGAGCTCTGTAAGCTTCTGATCGAACGCGGAGATTATGAAGAGACACTTCGTTTCTGTGAGCCGGCATGCCAGTTATATCCGTTCGATGAATGGCAATCCGTCCGCATCGACTGCTATATGGCATTGAACCGCTATAAGGATGCTGTGCAGGAATATGAGAACACTGCTAAATTATTTTTCGAAGAGCTTGGAATCCGCCCTTCTGAACATATGATGCAGCAGTTCGAGCAGATGAGCAGCCGCCTTAACTACAAACCACAGGAACTCGGCGACATCAAGGAACGTCTGAAAGAGGACGATATACGCGGCGGTGCTTTTTACTGCAGCCTGCCAAGTTTCCGTGACAGTTACCGTCTCGTTTCCCGAATCATTGAGAGGAACGGACAGTCCGTATACTTAATGTTATGTAGCATCACCAACGGAAAAGGAATGCCGATGGACAAGCCGGACAAGCTTGAAGTTCTTTCAGGTGAGCTTCAGAATACGATCCAGCAGTGTCTGCGTAAAGGAGACTCCTTTACCAAATACAGTCCATCACAGTTTCTGATACTTCTCGTTGGTACGAATAAAGAGAACTGCAGCATGATTTTCGACAGAATCCAGAGATACTTCTCCAGAGAGCATAAAAGCTGGAAGCAGTACCTGGACTACTTCGTGTCCTCTGTAGCCGAAGTAGACCGGCAAGATTCACCGATTCAGTTCAATACTGAGAATAAAACCTGGTAAGCTGCAATCATGTTATCTTCGCAGCAGGGCAGAAATGGAGATAATTTATGGAACAGAGCTATCAAATCAGTTGGTATGCACCAAACTTTATTAACATGTGTATTGATAATATTAATGATGGAGAGCTGTCCGGTCGGATTTATCACTGCTACAGCAAAGAACCTTGGAAATTCACCAATATCCTTCAGCTGATCGAATTAGCTGATGATTTCTTCGACAGACTCGAATTTCCACAGGCATCCACCAGCGCACGTTCTTTCACTTCAACCCAGTTTTCAGGTGTTGACCGGCTTGATAAAGTACGGTCACCGGAAGATTTCATCGAGAATCGTGGACAAAAAGGGACTTTCTTTCTCAATGTCAGATACCGCCAGAATTCATCCTGGCAGGGCATCGTCCGCTGGGTCGAAGGTAACTCTACGCAGCAGTTTGTAAGCGTACTTGAACTGCTTAAAATTCTCAGCAATGCATTAGTTTAAAGGAATGGCATTGTGAGAGATATCATTACATGAATGAATAAGAATTATACAGGCATTGTCTGATCACGGGATGTGATCGGACGGTGCCTTTTAATTATCTTATAATTTTATTCTTTCTTAATTGCTTTTCACCAAAAACTCCAGTACCATCTGAATAGGCATATGTAGAAAATCAAATCATATATCATATATGAATTCTTTGATTGTAGAAAAAATTATATATCTACATGAAACATGAGATATGGCGAATTTACTTATGAACTGTTTTCTATTATAATGGAGGTAAACAATGGAAAAACAAAAGAAGAAATCTCGCCATAGCAAACACCCCCACAACCGGCAGTATAAAGACCGGTTATGGAGAATTGTAGAGCAACTTTTTATAAGTGATTGAGATAGCAGAAAAGTAACAGATAATAAGAAAAGAAATATCCTTGTTTTGAATTACAATAATTATTGTGTAAAGTTTTCATCGCAAGTTAATTTTACCACAAAAATAGAACCTTTCGCATGAACGAATGGTCCTATTTCTTTTAGGGACTTATTTCACAGCCCCTTTCTTTTTAATTGCACTTATTCTTTTGTCCAGTCTTTAGTTTTCTCTATCCTCAAGATATTCCGCAAGGCTGTAATACAGTTCGCCTGCTATTCCACGTGTCTGATTTGCGGCAGTCATGGAATTCAAGATTGCCTCCTGCTCTGCTTCTGCCGCAGCAAGGAAAGCACGGTCGATTATGTTTTCCGGAATTGCTGATATCTGCACAAGTTCCTCCTCATAGCCGGATGGGATTCTGTTTGCAGTCGTAAATCCAATCATAATCTCCCCACTGCCATGACCTGTATAACCACCGGTTCGTGCGATACCAACACCGGTTCTTTTCAGAATCCGTTTGAGCTGACGACTTGTCAATGGAAGGTCTGTAGCCAGAATACTCATAATAGAACCTTTATCTTCTTCAGATGCAGCCATATCACTCTTTTCCTGTTTCCATTCCAGAATTTTAGGACCAACAGCTTCGCCATTCAGTACAAAATCTTTCGTTGCACCAAAGTTTGACTGAACCAGAACACCGATGGTGTATTCTTTTTCTCCAATCGTGATCACGCGGGATGCAGAACCGATTCCACCCTTCATGCCATAGCAGGTCGTACCGGCACCGGCACCTACATCACCTTCTTCGAATTCTTCCGATGCTAATGCAAAAGCCTCGCGCACTTCTTTTTCACCAATTGCACGTTTCTGGATATGATTGATCCGACAGTCATTGCACTCGCCTACGACCGGATTGATACTCTGAGGTTCTATTCCATCCTTCCGGCACTGTTCAATCACGATCTCAACCATTGCATCCAAAACCTTTCCGACATTTAACGTATTGGTAAGAGCAATCGGTGTCTCGAGGGTCCCCAGCTCCTCAACCTGCACAACACCGGCACTTTTTCCGAATCCATTATGAATGTATGCAGCTGCCGTATAGTGCTTGGCAAATGCATTGTCCGGTCCAGGAACGATCACGGTTACACCAGTATGATTTTCTTCTGTCTTCACCGTACAATGCCCTACCCGTATACCAGGCACGTCCGTAATTGCATTCCTTTCTCCTGTTTTTACTCTTCCGGGTACAATTCCAAAGTCCCGAATCCTTTTTGCCCCATTTTGGTTTCCTCCTTGGATTTTGTTGTATTTTTCAATACATGCTGATTTCAGTATAGCACATTTTCTCCGTTGAATGATTTAATATTTCATTTTATGAGTCTGACTTTCGTGATCATCTCTGTTTTTACCGGTCTGTGATAGACAAATCCTGACTGCGGTTCAATGGCTTCTTCTACTTCTACATGTTCCAGTCGTTCAATCTCATCCCAGCCATCGATCACTTTTCCGATTACGGTGAAATTACCATTCAATCTCTCGGAGGCAGCAAGGGTGATATAGTACTGGCTGCCGGAACTATTCTCTGGATCTCCTGCCATGGCAACAATCCCCCGATGAAAAGTAATTTTGGCATTTTCAGGATTGGTTTTAAATTCCGGTTTGATCATGATATCGATTTGTGGATCAACACCATCAAAAAACAGTGGCTGAAGGACAAATCCCGGTTCCAAACGTTCAATGGCTCTTCCGTCAAATATTCTCTTCTCTGCGAGTCGCATAACACTTGCGCAGGCAATCGGTGTAATTTCCGGCCATAATTCAAAGTGTATCACAGCATTCTCATTTACAGTTATTTCGATGATTGGTTTTTGATTCATTTTCATATTTCCTTTATCTCATTATTTTTTTCGAGGGTCAACCCACCCGTGTATGTCCCTCTTTGTATTTCATTATACAGCTTTTGCTGAAATACTCAAAGTGGAAGTTACCGCCCAAATCCTACTTCGACCAGGTTGGTTCTTCTTTCCCGGTATAATTGAATTTACCATCATTTTACTGCGATATACTTGCAAGAGATTTTTACACCTTTCAAGTTTCTGTTTGTGTGTAACAAACAAAGTGATTTGACTTTTTTGTACGCCAGAATAAAATAAAAATGGTGATTTTGCATTTTATTGACTGTATTCTGACCGGATACTATGATTTGTGCGTAAAGAATAAATGACAACATAACAAAAATAAAAAGAGGAATACAGAATGAAGAGTACAAAATTATTTCGGAATGTAAGGCTAAAAGGTCAAAAAGAACTTGTTTCGATATTACAGCGACCTCGAACGTGCTACCGAAGACATCGAATACCAAAAGAAACTATTAAAAGAATTAGGCATTGAATAATCCCAAAACATAAATCCCATGTCCGATCACAAACTAAGATGCAATTCATCTTTTCCTGTCATCCGGCATGGAATTTTTCTTTTTTATTCTATAGAAAATTTTATTCTTTCTTAATTGCTTTTCACAAAAGACTCCAGTACCATTTGAATAGGCGTATGTAGAAAATCGAATCATATATCATATATGAATTCTTTGATTGTAGAAAAAATTCTACATGAAACATGAGATATGGCGAATTTACTTATGAACTGCTTTCTATTATAATGGAGGTAAGCAATGAGAAGACAAAAGAAAAAATCTCGCCATAGCAAACACCCCCACAACCGGCAGTATAA
>NZ_JAQEUJ010000021.1:0-51264 GCF_027695515.1 Coprococcus sp. LG101-27 | reverse complement strand
GAATGGTCCTATTTCTTTTAGGGACTTATTTCACAGCCCCTCCAAATTATCTAAGAAATCCCATGTGTCATCATCTTCGCATGGATAATATTGAATATTACCGTCGCGACAGCCATGGTCTTTGTCGTATTGTTCTCTTAAAAGATCAAGGGAACGTTTGGTTTTTTGTAAGTCTCGATATGTTTGAAGTTTATCAGCAAGTGGGACTCTTCCCATGGACGATCTATCGATGGTTCTTGGTTCCTCATCTGTTTTGTTGTAATGAACGAAATCGATGTTTCCGTAAGCTGTTTTATACCATTTGGACTTTCCTGTGGTCATATAGGTCATGACGGTAGGAATCTGCGAAATGAGGCTCCATGCTGAAGCAGAGGATTCAAGGCTTTCATAGAAAGAGTCATTTGGTCGGATCTTCTTACCGATCAAATCCATCGTACCAAGTCCCCAATATTGCGAAAAATAATAAACGTATACATTATGGTATGCACGATTCAAAATGTCTTCTTTTATAAGAGACTTCAATGTTCCATTCAGTTTGCTGCCGGTTTCGTTGAAAAGCTCAGACAGCTCTTTTTTAGTGTAAACATGAGTAAATCGCCCATCATTGTGGGCAAGTTTTTTCATAGCGTCGATAATACGCATCTTATCACCTACTTTCAAAGTATATTATATCATATATTTTGATTAAGTAAAACTCGTCTAACCGTAAAAGGAAGAGAGGAAACGTAAAGCATAATGACTCCAAAAAAATAATAGGAAGATGCACACTAGAGTACATCTTCCTGCTTATCAAGAAAATCCCAAGTATCGTCGTCTTCGCAAGGATAATATTGGATATTTCCGTCGCGACAGCCATGGTCTTTGTCGTATTGCTCTCTTAAAAGATCAAGGGAACGTTTTGTTTTTTGTAAGTCCCGATATGTTTGAAGTTTGTCTGCAAGTGGAACCCTTCCCATCGACGACCTATCGATGGTTCTTGGTTTCTCATCTGTTTTGCTGTAATGAACGAAATCGATGCTTCCGTAACCCGTGTTATACCATTTTGACTTTCCTGTGGTCATATAGGTTACGACCGTGGGGATCTGTGAAATGAGACTCCATGCTGAAGCAGAGGACTCAAGGCTTTCATAGAAGGAGTCATTTGGTCGGATTTTCTTACCAATCAAATCTAAAGTACCGAGTCCTCCGTATTGAGAAAAGCGAAAAACGTATACATTATGGTATGCACGATTCAAAATGTTTTCTTTAATAAGTGACTTCAATGTTCCATTCAATTTGCTGCCAGTTTCATTAAAAAGTTCTGACAGCTCCTTTTTAGTGTAAACATGAGTAAATCGCCCATCATTGCGGGCAAGTTTTTTCATAGCGTCGATAGTACGCATCTTATCACCTGCTTTCAAAGTATATTATATCATATACTTTGATTAAGTAAAACTCGTCTAACCGTAAAAGAAAGCAGGAAGCCGACTGAAATCAGTTTCCTGCTTCTCTTAATTGTAGATTGATGTTTCAATTAAAAATTTCTGTAATTCAGAATCATCCGCTGTCTCATAGAAGCGCTTGAGCTTTTCACCGAAGTCATGTTTACACTCTGGTGGAATCGCCAAGATTCCGCGCCCGTCAGCGATCAACATCTTGTTTGCCACGAGCTGTGCCGTTCGCTTATTTCCATCACTAAAAAGTTGGGAACGACAAAGATAACCGAACATCTTAAGCGCCCGTTCTCTCCCAGGTTCCATATTCGCAATTTTCTCGATAGTGGTTTTTGCAGTATCGAAGTCCGGCATTTCCGGTTGCCAGGCGGTCCCACTGATACCTACTGGTATGTTACGAATACATCCAGCGTTATGAACAAGCGATGCACCCAAAATGGAATTTATTTTGGCAACAAACTCAAAATCTACAAGTGAGTTTAAATGCTCAAAGAGATAATTCCAAGCAAGTTTAAGATTGTAGACGGTAATTGTTCCGGTGACAGTCAATCCTTCAACGGTTTGGTTGTGCTCAACGATTACTTTTGCTTGCGGGTATGTGATGTTGACACCTTCAATGATTGCCTCTTTCCAGATACTATCCACAACATTTTTTTTCGCATAGAAGACATTGAATTTAACAGCTTTTTCAGCCTCAGCGATTGTAGACATAGTATTTTTACCTCCATAATACTATTATACCATGTCCATATGCATTCATTCAATATGCTCGGTGTGCGCTGTACGGTCAGCGTTTTGTGTCTTGCTAATGCCCACAGTATTACTTCTTGTTTTCAACATGTTGCTTCCAAGTGTGGCAGCTTTACACTTCGGGCGTTGCGGGATAGTCAGACCAACCTCGGGCATCGGCTTGCCTTTCCTGGCCTTGTCCGTGTTCCTGAGATTGCTCTTTTTCAGGGGTATCGTTTTCGTGCTCGATTTTTTTACCGAGCTCTTGTTCAACCATCTTGGAAAAGGCCAGGATTTTTGCAACATCGGAAGTGCTGAACAGAAGATTGTTATCTTCATGCATCGCATCCATGCCCATTTGCTTCATTGTGTCCGCAAAGAGCTTTGCAATAGCCGGATCATTAAGGTCAAGTTGACCATAATCTTTTCCATTACGCGACAGGCGGCCGAATGTGCCATCATAGACTTTCTTGAAGATACCTCCGACGAAATCTTTCATTCGACGAAGGATACCGCGCCTTTGCGTTTTGGTGCCATAGCGGAGGTCTTGCTGCTTATTACGCATGAGCTCTTCAAGCAACCGCAAGAAAGTCGTGACGACTTTCATTTGTGAGGAGAATGCTTCCTCTCCCAAATCTGCCATTATCAATCATCCCTTCTGGATGCCTTTTGCATCCTACGGTACTAACACGCAATGATTATGCGATCTGCAAACCATACGTCAGGAAATTCATATTACAGCCGTGAATCAATATCTTGATCCGAAATGGAATTTCGGTCATCAGCAGCACGGTCATCCTCGATGGAGCGCTGATTGAATTCATATCCCGATTCGATTTCAGGTGTCGATGGATCGAGGTCCATTCCATCGTGCGACTTAAAGCGAGCATCTAGCTCCCTGAAACGATTTGTAGCCACGACAGCATCAGCAAGAGTTCTCTGATTGCGTGTGGCGGAATCTTGAACCATTTCACGGCTTGTCATTTTTGTCTCCTTTCTATTTAATGTTCGTCGAGATCACCGTCGTCAAGTACTTGACATGGACGGTCGAAAACGCGACCACGCTCATCTGCCTTATATTGTGCATCAAGACTGTCTTTAAGTGACGTGACCTTATCCGTAAGCCGATCAGACCTGTATTGTTCCAGATCATCAAGACTTTCCACCGGCATTGCGGTGTCAACATTCTTGAAGTTCCCGTTCTCCTTGAGAATGGCAACGCGTGCATCGAGATCGTCGTTTCTGCTCGCAATCATGTTGTCTCGAAAATCTCTGTCGAGAGGGCGCTCCCAAAGCCTTGAATCGCCCATGATGACGGACTGCACGTTGAATTCTGTCGGCTCGATTTCCTGCGCTTTGAGCTTTTCTCGGATATCCTCCTTGACCCATCTGACGCTGGCGTCCTCGATAATCTCAGGGCCGGCAGCTTCATGGGCGCATCCGAGATCGCTGAAGTATTTTCCGTATGACCACGAGGCCGTCGCGCGGTCATAGTCTGTAGCCACGCAAAACGGCTGCGCGTTGCTCGGCTGGAAGAGAAGTGCCGTGCCGTCTTGGAACTGCTCGAGGACGATATTGCCCTTTGTATCGATAGCGCCTAGGGCATTCATCATTTTTTTTTTGCTGGCAATTGCTGCTCATATGATTTCTCCTTTCTTTGACAGAACATGAGGAAATCTTTTGTAAGATTCTACCACTTTAAGATTCCGGCTGTTGTCTGAAGTGGAAAGTATTCCAGTTTCCGACAGGGAGTAAAGTTATGCTGAGGTAACACTGATACTATAGTACTAAGACAGTGATTTGCATTTTTCGAATACGCCACGTAAATGTTTGCGTTAAGAGAAAATTGCAAAAGGGGAATATACTATGAACGACGTCAATGGATATGATAGTACTATCAAATATGCTATTATGGATATCGTAGGTGCGATCAACAAAATAGAATCAATGAAACAAGATAGGTACTTAGCGATGCATCCATATTCCATTACGCATAGCGCAGATGGCTATTACCGAACATATCTTCCAGCCGATGATGGCAAACGTAAACAAATAAAAAAGAAATCGAAAAGCGATCTTGAAAAGGTTGTCATCGATTATTGGACGAAGCGATCGCCTACATCTTCTAAGGAGAGATATGCCGTATGGGTAGACCGTCAAAAGCTAAAAGGCGTTTCTGATAACACGATATACAAATATCAGACCGACTACGCACGTTTTTTGAAAGGTAAAAAAATCGAAAAGAGAGATGTCCGAACGATCGATGAAGAATATTTAGAACTATTTTTTAACGAACTGCTTTCAGAAAAGGAAGTGCCCTATCGGGCATTGAAAGCACTGTTCGGTTATCTTAAGGGCGTATTTGATAAGTCGATTAGGGATGGATTGATTGAAAGCAATCCGTGCCTAAAAATTGATTTGCCGCTTTACAAAAGGAGATGCGAGCAAGCGATTGTTAAGATGCCGGAAGAACGGACGTTTTCACAAAGCGAAAAAAATAGACTAATAAATTCTCTTAACAAAAAACGAAAAGAGCGTCCTGATGATGTTCTTCCATATGCCGTTGAGCTTGCCCTTTATACCGGAATGCGTGTAGGCGAACTTTCAGGATTGATGTGGAACGACATCGACGAAGTCAACAAGCGCATCATTATCCGGCACAGTGAAAAATTAAATCGACTGACAAACACTTTTTACATCTCGACGCCTAAAAACGGAAAGACGCGGATCTTCCCATTGACGATCGAAATCGCCGAGCTTCTTAAAAAGATTAAAAATGTCGAGGAAAAATACGGCTATTTGACTGAGTTCGTTTCCTCTAATGCGGATGGACGTATTCATGCAAGAGTCATCTCGGGATATATGAAACGGCGGACATCGAATGAGGGGTTCACTAATCCCAAAAGCATACATACTGCAAGAAGGACTTTGAATTCAGAGCTGCTTGCTTCCGGCGCACCAAGAACCATGTGCTGCGCAATGATAGGTAATACTGAGCGGGTAAATGAGGAATACTATACGTACGATCCTCCACGAGTGAAAAGATGGAAATAGTCACAAGGATAAACAGTCGGGTTACTTCAAATGTTAACGGTAACCGCAATGATGGTAGTCCTTAAGCTATCGAGTAATCAAAGGTAATCAAACATTTTTGAATGTAAAAATCCCTGAAACCCTTGGTTTATAAGGATTTCAGGGATGTTGGATAACTGCCGGCAGCGGGACTTGAACCCGCACGCGGTCACCCGCAACAGATTTTGAGTCTGCCTCGTCTGCCATTCCGACATGCCGGCTTAACTAAAGATTCAATAAGAACCGAAAATAATGATAGCATATTTGCTATTGGTTCGCAAGTATTTTTTCAAAATATATTTCTTAAGATCCTGTTCATATAATATTTGTAAATGGATTTATTTAGGAATATTGAAAATATATCAAAAAAATGTCATAATGAGATGTTGTATATTTGAACGAATAGATAGAAAAGATAGAAGTAAGTGATGAGACTTACAGAGAGGCAGTTGATTATGAGCAAAATCGTATTGATAGACGGACACAGTATTCTGAACAGGGCGTTTTTCGGACTTCCGGATCTGACAAATGCGGAAGGACTCCATACGAATGCAATATATGGATTCTTAAATATTATGTTCAAGATCCTGGAGGAGGAAAAGCCGGAGTATCTGACCGTTGCATTTGATGTGCATGCGCCGACTTTCCGCCATAAGATGTTTGAGGCGTATAAGGGGACGAGAAAGCCGATGGCAGAAGAACTCAGACAGCAGGTACCGTTGATGAAGAAAGTTCTGCATGCTATGGGAATCCGGACGATCGAGCAGGAAGGGCTGGAGGCAGATGACCTTCTTGGAACGCTGTCCAAAAGATGCGAGCGAATGGGGATGGAAGTGGTCATTATTTCCGGAGACAGAGATCTTCTCCAGCTTGCTACAGACCATGTTGAGATCCGGATTCCGAAGACAAAACGGACCGGAACTGAGATCGAGAATTATTATGCAGTGGACGTAAAAGAAAAATACCAGGTGACACCGACAGAATTTATCGATGTGAAAGCATTGATGGGAGATACTTCAGATAATATCCCAGGGGTGCCGGGAGTCGGAGAAAAGACGGCGACCAAGATTATTGTAGAATACGGATCTATTGAAAATGCCTACAAGCATGCATCCGAACTGAAGCCGCCGAGAGCATCGAAAAATCTGGTGGAATACTGGGATCAGGCACAAATGAGTAAGGTGCTGGCGACAATTGATGTAGACGCGGATTTTGCTTATGAACTGGAAGAGGCGAAGCTTGGAAATCTTTATACAGAGGAAGCTTATGTCTATTTCCAGAGACTGCAGTTCAAGAATCTGCTGAATCGTTTTGATGTGCAGAGTGAGAATTCGATTGAAGATGCATTTGTGATCGCTGTGGGAAAAGAAGAAATTAAGAAAATCTTTGCGGAGGCAGAAAAAGCGCAGACAGTGGGAGCTGTTCTTTACAAAGACACCAGAAATGTACTTCCGCTGTTTGCAGGAAATGCTGAGATAGGTGGAATTGGAATTTCGTTTGGAAAAGAGAAGATCTACTGTATTCCGGCAGGAAATGGATACAGCATGGAGGAACTTCTGGAGGCACTTGTACATGTGGCAAAGCATGCCGGACGGTTTGTGGTGTTTGATCTGAAGTCATCCCTGCCTTATCTGAAAGGATTAGAAGGAGCAGCAGAGGAGAAGTGCTTTGACAGTATTGTAGCAGCTTACCTCCTGAATCCGTTGAAAAATGATTATGGATTTGAAGATGTGGCACAGGAGCATCTTGGATTGATGATCGATCCGAAGACAGAACTGGAAAAAATGGTCTGTTATGAAGCCTATGCTGCATTTGCGTCATCGGCAGTTTTGGAAGAAAAGCTGAAAAAAGAGGAAATGTGGAAGCTTTTTACAGAAATAGAGATGCCGCTTGTATTTACTCTGTTCCACATGGAGCAGAATGGGGTGCGTGTAGAAGCAGAAGAACTGAAAAGCTATGGAGAACAGCTTGGCGGAAAAATCGTACAGTTGGAAAAGGAAATTTATGAGCTTGCCGGGGAAGAATTTAATATCAATTCACCAAAGCAGCTGGGCGTGGTCCTTTTTGAACATCTGTCCCTTCCAAATGGAAAGAAGACGAAAACAGGATATTCGACGGCAGCAGACGTACTGGATAAGCTGGCACCGGATTATCCAATCGTGGCAAAAATCCTGGAATATCGTCAGCTTGCCAAGCTGAAATCGACTTATGCAGATGGGCTTGCCGTATTTATTCATGAAGATGATCACCGGATCCATGGAAAATTCAACCAGACAGTCACAGCGACCGGACGTATCAGCAGTACAGAGCCAAACCTGCAGAATATCCCGGCGAGGGTAGAACTTGGTCGGCTGATCCGTAAAGTATTTGTGCCGGAAGCGGGATATGTGTTTGTAGATGCTGATTATTCGCAGATAGAACTGCGTGTGCTGGCACATTGCTCCAGAGATGCAGCACTGATCGAAGCATACCGGGAGGCAAAGGACATTCACCGAATCACAGCTTCTCAGGTGTTTCATACTCCGTTTGATGAAGTGACCGATCTGCAGAGGCGAAATGCAAAAGCAGTCAACTTTGGTATTGTCTATGGGATCAGTTCTTTTGGACTGAGCCAGGATTTAAGTATTACGAGAAAAGAAGCGGCCGAATATATTGACCGTTATTTTGAAACCTATCCGGGCATTAAGAAATTTCTGGATGATGCAGTTGCTCATGCAAAAGAACAGGGATATGTTGTGACCTTATTTGGCAGAAGAAGACCGGTTCCGGAGCTGTCTTCCAGCAATTTTATGCAGAGACAATTCGGGGAACGTGTGGCAATGAATTCTCCGATCCAGGGAACGGCTGCAGATATCATTAAAATCGCAATGATCGCTGTGGACAAAGAGCTTCGCATGAGAAACATGAAATCCAGGCTGGTTCTGCAGGTACACGACGAACTTCTGATCGAGACATGGAAGGAAGAGGAAGAGGAAGTGCGGGAGATCCTGAAAGAAGGCATGATGCATGCGGCAGATCTTTCCGTTCCGCTTGAAATTGACATGCATAGTGGAAAAAACTGGTATGAGGCAAAATAGAAGGAAACAGATATGAGAAAAATAGGAATAACAGGAGGCATTGGTTCCGGGAAGAGCAAAGTACTCGACTTTTTAAGTGTAGTGCGCGGTGCGGTGATCTGCCAGTCAGATCTGGTGGCACATCAGGTACAGCTTCCGGGAGAAAAATGTTATCAGAAGGTCGTGGAGACGTTTGGGAAAGAAATTTTAAATCCTGACGGAACGATTGATCGGAAAATTCTTGGCAGAATTGTGTTTGATCAGCCAGAGAAACTGCAAAAGCTTAATGCGATCGTGCATCCGGCGGTCAATGAAAAGATCCGGGAGGAAATGCAGAAGGCGCAGGAAGAGGGAAAAGAGCTTTTTATTCTGGAAGCCGCACTCCTTACGGAACCGGTATATCGTGAGATGTTGGATGAGATCTGGTATATTCATGTGCCACAGGAGATCCGGATGGAGCGACTGAGAAGTTCACGCGGATATTCAGATGAAAAAATGTATGCGGTGTTTGCAAATCAGCCGTCGGAAGAGACATTTACAGCGGTTTCGGATCTTGTGATCGAAAACGGCGGAACCTTTGAAGAAACGGAAAAACAGATAGACTTGGCACTGGGAAGAGGCTAAGAACAGGGAGAAGAAACAAGATGAGATTATGCAGCATTGCCAGTGGCAGCAGCGGAAACTGTATTTATGTGGGGAGCGATCGAACGCATCTGCTTGTAGATACAGGAATCAGCAAAAAACGAATTGAGGAAGGCTTAAAGGAACTTGAAATAAAAGGGAAAGAGCTGGATGGAATCCTGATTACCCATGAACATGCAGATCATATTCAGGGACTTGGTGTATTCAGCAGAAAATATGAGATCCCGATCTATGGAACACCGGGAACGATTCGGGGAATCCGTGATTATAAAAATCTCGGGAAAATGCCGGAAGGACTTTACCATGAAATCCAGGTAGATAAAGAATTTAAGCTGGGAGATATTGATGTGCATCCATTTGCTATTTCCCATGATGCAAATGAACCGAGCGGCTACCGCTTTGAGCAGGATGGAAAGAAGATCGCGGTAGCAACGGATCTTGGAAAATATGATGAATATACGGTAGAGAACCTGAAGGATTTAAACGCGGTCCTGTTGGAATCTAACCATGATATACATATGCTGGAAGTCGGTCCTTATCCGTACTACCTGAAGCAGAGAGTTCTTGGGGACAGAGGACATTTATCAAATGAATTGTCAGGACGGCTTCTTTGTGATATACTACACAATAACTTGCAGAGTGTATTGCTGGGGCATTTGAGCAAGGAGAATAATTACGAAGAACTTGCGTATGAGACTGTCAGGCTGGAGGTCACTTTGGGGCAGAACCCGTATAAGGGGGATGAGATACCAATCGCAGTTGCAAAAAGGGATCAGGTGTCTGCAGTGATCGAGGTTTAGAAAAAGAAAGTATGCAGGATTGGATTCAGGAGGACAGGCAGAATGAAGAAATGCATTATTACAGTAGTCGGTAAAGATTCGGTAGGAATTATTGCAAAAGTATGTACATACCTGGCAGAGACCAATATCAATATTTTAAATATTTCCCAGGCGATCGTGGATGGGTATTTTAATATGATGGCGGTTGCAGATGTGGAAAATTCAAAAAAAGAACTGGATATCGTAGCGGTAGAACTTCGTGATATCGGCTTACAGATCGGTGTCAATATTCATTGTCAGAGAGAAGAGATTTTTGAAAAAATGCACAGAGTGTAAGGAGAATCGCTATGATTAATTTTTACGAAGTAGTAGAAACAAACCAGATGATCGAAGAAGAAAATCTGGATGTAAGAACAATCACATTGGGTATCAGTCTGATGGACTGTATTGACTCAGATCTGGACAGACTGAATGAAAAGATATATAAAAAAATCACAACACTTGCAAAGGATCTTGTATCGACAGGAGAGAAGATCGAAAGTGAATTTGGAATTCCGATCGTTAATAAGCGGATTTCCATTACACCGGTTGCACTTGTTGGCGGTTCAGCCTGCAAAAAAACAGAGGATTTTGTGACGATCGCAGAGACACTGGATAAAGCAGCAAAGGAAGTCGGTGTAAACTTTATCGGAGGATACTCTGCAATCGTATCCAAGGGAATGACAAAGAGCGATGAACTCCTGATCCGTTCCATTCCGATGGCAATGGCAAAGACAGAGCGTGTGTGCAGTTCGGTCAATGTAGGTTCGACAAAGACTGGTATTGATATGGATGCAGTCCGTCTTTGCGGCGAGATTGTAAAAGAGACAGCAGAGGCGACAAAGGACAAGGATTCGATTGGCTGTGCAAAATTTGTAGTTTTATGTAATGCACCGGATGATAACCCGTTTATGGCAGGGGCTTTTTTAGGTGTTACCGAAGGAGATGCCGTGATCAATGTCGGTGTCAGCGGACCTGGTGTTGTAAAAAGAGCGATTGAAAAATGTCGTGGCGAGGGCTTTCAGGAACTTTGTGATACGATCAAGAAGACCGCATTTAAGGTGACAAGGGTTGGTCAGCTTGTAGCCGGAGAAGCTTCCAAAAGGCTTGGTATTCCGTTCGGAATCATTGACCTGTCACTTGCACCGACACCGGCTGTTGGCGATTCAGTAGCGGAGATTCTGGAAGAAATCGGACTTGAGAGAGTTGGCGCACCAGGAACAACAGCAGCACTTGCTATGTTGAACGATCAGGTGAAAAAAGGTGGCGTTATGGCGTCTTCCTATGTAGGAGGTTTAAGCGGAGCTTTTATTCCGGTCAGTGAGGATAAAGGAATGATCAATGCAGTCAATGCCGGATCTCTTTGTATAGAAAAGCTGGAGGCGATGACTTGTGTCTGCTCGGTAGGACTTGATATGATCGCTATTCCGGGTAAGACGAAAGCTACTACGATTTCCGGGATCATTGCGGATGAGATGGCGATCGGAATGGTCAATCAGAAGACAACGGCGGTTCGTGTGATACCTGTAGTTGGAAAGGATGTTGGAGATATGGCAGAGTTTGGTGGCCTTTTGGGATATGCGCCGATCATGCCGGTCAATGAATTTGACTGCAGTGCATTTGTGAATCGAAAGGGAAGAATTCCTGCACCGATACATAGTTTTAAAAATTAGAAAGAGGTAAAGAGAGCATGGGGAAAGTTGCGATTGTAACAGATAGTAACAGTGGAATTACACAGGCAGAAGGAAAGAAGATGGGAATTTACGTACTTCCGATGCCATTCTATATCAATGAGGAGTTGTTTTACGAGGATATCACACTCACGCAGGAGGAGTTTTATGAAAAACTGGCAGGAGATGCAGATATTAAGACTTCCCAACCGGCTCCCGGAGATGTAATGGATATGTGGGACAAGGCGCTGGAGGAATATGATGAGATTGTGCATATTCCGATGTCAGCCGGTCTTAGCAGTTCATGTGAGACTGCAATCATGCTTTCCCAGGACTATGATGGAAAAGTACAGGTCGTAAATAATCACCGGATTTCTGTTACGCAGCGAAGATCGGTGGAAGAGGCGAAAAAGCTTGCAGATGCTGGAAAGAGCGCGGCAGAAATTAAAGAACTGTTAGAAGCGATCCAGTGGGACAGTGATATCTATATTACAGTAGATACTTTAAAATACCTGAAGAAAGGCGGCAGACTTACACCGGCAGCTGCAGCGATTGGAACGGTTCTGAACCTGAAGCCAGTTCTCCGTGTTAAAGGAGAAAAGCTGGATGCGTTTGCGAAGTCAAGAGGATGGAAGAGTGCAAAGAAGACGATGATCAAGACAATTAATGAGATTCGTACTTCAGAATTCGGAGATTGTGATGGAAAAAAAGATCTGTATCTGGATGCAGCTTACACAGGAGACCGCAAGGAGGCACAGGAATGGCTGGATGAGCTTCATGAAGCATTTCCGGAGTTTGAAATCCGGATGGATCCACTGTCGTTGAGTGTGGCATGCCATATCGGACCTGGAGCCAGGGCGGTGACTCTTACCAAAATTCTTCATGTGAACTAAATGAGAAAGAGACTTTTTGCACAAACATGCGTAGTAGTGGTGTGCAAAAAGTCTCTTTTTTGACAAAGGGGAAGGGTTAAATAATTTGCAACTGCTTCTGGTATTCATTTGTAAAAGGTGTGTTAAATTTCTCGGTAATTATGGATTCATACAGGTCTGATGCGAAAATGTCCAGGTTCAGGAGAACCTGGGTGGCGGATGTGAGATCTCTGGCATCTGCGAGCTTTGCGATCAGAGGGATGGTGGCATACTCTTTGATCTCTTTAAGAATTTGAGTATCTTTTTTTTGAAAACCGAGTACGCGGGCATAAAGGGCGGATGTGGATGATCGCTCTTTTTTTGCTTTGCCGGAAATGTTGCCGGAATCTTCTACAAAACAGAAAGGAGGCTCATGTCGGAAGGTGTCCTTTTCTATGCCGAGCAGGATGTGCAGCAGGGCGCGGCTGATCCGGGTGTAGGTAAGCTCTCTGGTTTTCAGAAGATCGCAGAAGGAACTCCAGGTAGCAAAATTATTTCTCTGATTGATGATCCGGTTGGCGAGGTCTTTGCTGACATCAAGGTAATCGGTCAGAGAGGAAGCACTCTCACAGAGCAGTCGATACTTTAGCAGGAGCGAAAAATCATCCTGGGTAACCGGAAGTGAGGACTGGTAATTCTTTCGCAGCAGATCTGAAGAAGCGGGCGGAAGTTGTCCTGCGACGGATGAAAAAGCATCTTCTGGTAAAGATGGATTCAGAATTCGGTTGCGGATCGCAGTTGCGGAACTGAAGGTTTCGCAGAGGTCAGTATCGTTGTAGCCGGATCCCTCACGGGGAATCGCGAAAGGCTGGATCGGACTTTTGAAATACCGGAGCGCTTTTAAGTATTCAATCCCAAGAGTATTGTTTGGTGAGGACAGGATTTCGGCAAGGGACGGATCCTTTGTATAGACACTTAGGGCAGTCTGGCGTGCCTGCGGAAACGGTCGGCCTTTTCGCAGCTCATCCTGCAGGAGCTGCCGGTAGACTTCTGGCTCTTCGGAAAGAATCCGGGCAAGCCGATTGAGTTTTTTGATATCGCCACACTCACTGCCAAAGCAGAGATAGGAAATACAGCCAAGACTGTTAAAAATAGAAACAGCACCTCTTGCAAACAACTCTGCACTGCCACAGGAAAAAAGGACCGGGAGCTCCAGAATGAGTGATGCACCGCCAAGAAGGGCAGCTTTTGCCCGCAAATGCTTTGGTGCGATAGCAGGGGCGCCACGCTGGACGAAGTCACCACTCATAAGGACAACTGCCGCATCTGCCCCCGTTTTTTGAAGTGCCTGGTCTATATGATACTGATGCCCGTTGTGGAACGGATTATATTCTGCGATGATACCGACGATTTTCATACTTTTAACTAAAATCTCCTTTGTGTTGTTTGTGAAAAGATTATACTATAAAAAGAGTTTTTGTGCAAAAAACATTGTACTGGAAAATATTACGTGAAAAAAATAACATTGCTTGTATACAATGTGTGCAAGGAGTATAATTAAGAATAGAGTGTGAGTTCTAATAAAGAAAATTCTAGTACCAGAAGGGAGAAACATCAATGAATGTATTAGTAATCAATTGCGGAAGTTCATCACTGAAGTTCCAGCTCATCAACTCAGAATCGGAGGCGGTTCTCGCAAAAGGTCTTTGCGAAAGAATCGGTATTGACGGAAGACTTACCTATCAGCCGGCAGGTGGAGAGAAGAATGTATCTGAAAAGGCTATGCCTACACATACAGAAGCAATCCAGTTCGTAATTGACGCGCTGACAGATGCAGATACAGGTGTTGTTAAGAGCCTTGACGAAATCGGAGCAGTCGGACATCGTGTTGTTCACGGCGGAGAAAAGTTTGCAAAATCTGTAGTTGTAACACCGGAAGTAAAAGCTGCGATTGCAGAGTGCAATGACCTTGCACCACTTCACAACCCGGCAAACTTAATCGGAATCGAAGCTTGTGAAAGTCTGATGCCGAGCACACCACAGGTTGTTGTATTTGATACTGCTTTTCATCAGACAATGCCTGAGAAAGCTTATATGTATGGACTTCCATACGAATATTATGAAAAATACAAAGTAAGACGTTACGGATTCCACGGAACAAGCCACAGCTTCGTATCTAAGAGAGTAGCTGAGATTGTTGGAAAACCATACAACGCAACAAAGACGATCGTATGCCATCTTGGTAATGGAGCATCTATTTCCGCAGTTCTCAACGGAGAATCTGTAGATACCTCTATGGGACTTACTCCACTGGAAGGTCTTGTAATGGGAACACGTTCAGGAGATATCGACCCGGCTATCATGGAATTCGTTGCTAAGAAAGAAAACCTTGATATCGCAGGTATCATGAACGTTCTGAACAAGAAATCTGGTGTAGAAGGTATTTCCGGAGTATCAAGCGACTTCCGTGACCTTGAAGAAGCAGCAGATAACGGAAACGCACGTGCAGCACTTGCAATTGATGTGTTTGCTTACAGAGTAGCAAAATATGTTGGTGCATACACAGCAGCTATGAACGGTGTAGACAATATCGTATTCACAGCCGGTATCGGTGAAAATGCCGGACTTGTAAGAACAAAAGTCTGCAGCTATCTTGGATATCTTGGAATTACAATCGATGAAGAAGCAAATGGAAAACGTGGAGAAGAGATCGTAATCTCTACACCAGATTCCAAAGTGAAAGTTCTTGTAGTTCCGACAAACGAAGAACTTGCAATTGCAAGAGAGACAGTTGCACTTGTATAACAGAAGAAATTAGAAAAAACCTTAAAATCTGTAAATCATCCTTGACAAAAAGAATTTACATGGTATAATAGTTTAGGTGTGAACAGGAGAAAGAATTATGTTAATTGACCTGTCCGAAGTCTTATCTGAACCGCATAAGTCCATTGACGAAGTGGTCGGCACTGAGATGAAAGAAGTGAAGGTGAACGGAAGCAGATTTCTGGTAAGCCGGACACAGCCTGTGCATATTCATGTCGAGTATGCCGGCGAAAAAAAACTTCATATCAGTTGTGAGACAAGTCTTACGGTAATCATTCCGTGTGACAGATGTCTTACAGATGTACCGACAGATTTCACGCTTTCCTTTGAAAAGCAGGTGAATACAGCTCTGGCAGACGGAGAAGATGATGGCGAATCCGATGAAGCGAATTACATTGACGGATATCATCTTGATGTGGAGCAGCTGCTCTATAACGAGATTTTAGTAGGGTGGCCGATGAAAGTTCTATGTAGCGAAGACTGTAAAGGGATTTGCAGTGTATGTGGTCAGAACTTGAATGAGGGAAGCTGCGACTGCGAAGACACCAGTCTTGACCCTAGAATGTCAGTTATCCGCGATCTTTACAAGAATTTTAAGGAGGTGTAACCTATGTCAATTTGTCCAAAGAATAAATCTTCTAAAGCAAGAAGAGACAAGAGAAGAGCAAACTGGAAAATGAGCGCACCGAATCTGGTGAAATGCAGCAAATGTGGAGAACTTATGATGCCACACAGAGTTTGCAAAGCTTGTGGATCTTACAACAAGAGAGAAATCGTTACTGTAGAAAACTAATTAAAAAAGGCTATAGTACAGGAGTTAGGCGTATTGCTTAACTCCTTTTCTTTTTCCTAATTTTCCTAAATCTGCTAAATATTATTGATTTTTACGGTCATGTCTAGTAGAATTGGTTTAGTAATGCTGGGAGGTAACAGTATGAAAGAAATAACAAAAGTTGTTGTCGATGCAATGGGCGGAGACAACGCACCGCATGAGATCATCAAAGGTGCGGTCGAGGCGGTCGGGAAGTCAGATGCGATCCATGTGATCCTGGTCGGAAAAGAAGATGTCATCAATCAGGAACTTTCCGGGTACACATATAATAAAGAACAGATTTCGGTTGTTCATACATCGGAAGTAATTGAGACAGCAGAACCGCCGGTTATGGCGATCCGCAGAAAGAAAGACTCATCCATTGTGGTAGGTCTTAAGATGGTGAAGGATAAAGAAGCTGACGCTTTTGTTTCAGCAGGAAGTTCCGGTGCGGTTCTTGCCGGGGGACAGCTTCTGGTTGGACGTATCAAAGGGGTGGAAAGACCACCGCTTGCACCGCTGATCCCGACAGAAAAAGGATTCTCCATTTTGATCGACTGTGGGGCGAATGTAGATGCAAGACCTTCACATCTGGTGCAGTTTGCTAAGATGGGTTCGATCTATATGGAACATATTATGGGAGTCAAGAATCCGAAGGTTGCGATCGTCAATATCGGAGCTGAGGAAGAAAAGGGTAATGCCCTGGTCAAGGAGACTTTTCCTATGCTGAAAGAATGTAAGGATATTAACTTTATCGGAAGCATTGAAGCGAGAGAAATCCCTCACGGACAGGCAGATGTTATCGTCTGTGAAGCATTTACCGGCAACGTGATCCTGAAACTCTATGAAGGAGTAGCATCGGTTCTTGTAAGCAAGATCAAAGGTGGTATGAAGCAGAATCTCCGCGGCATGATCGGTGGACTTCTGGTTAAGCCGGTGCTGAAAAAGACTATGAAGGATTTTGACGCAAGTGAGTACGGTGGAGCACCACTGCTTGGACTCACTGGTCTGGTAGTAAAGACACACGGCAGTTCCAAGGCAAAAGAAGTCTGCAATTCAATTTTGCAGTGCGTAACCTTCAAAGAAGAAGGAATCAATGAAAAGATCAAAGAATGTATTCAGGCGGAAGAAAAATCCGCACAGGAATAAGCTCAGAAAGGATTAAGAATTATGGAATTTGAAAAACTGAAAGACATTATTGTTGATGTGATGGGATGTAACCCGGATGAAATTACGATGGACACTACATTTGTAGATGATCTGGGAGCTGATTCGCTTGATATTTTCCAGATTATTATGGGAATTGAAGATGCATTTGATATCGAAATTGAAAATGAAGATGCAGAAAAGATCGCAACAGTAGGTGATGCTGTAGAACAGATCAAGAACGCTGTTAACTAGGGAAAATGATTACAGGGGACATCCCCATTTTTGGGGAGTGTCCTTTTTTAAAATTGGAGGAGCAATCATGAGCAGAAATGTAAAGGAACTGGAAGAAAAAATCGGCTACAATTTCAAGGACAGCCATTTGCTCAGACATGCTGTGACGCACAGCTCTTATGTGAATGAAAAGCATATGAAGAAGGCAGACTGTAATGAACGTCTGGAATTCCTTGGAGATGCTGTTCTGGAACTGATTTCAAGCGAATATCTTTTTTTCGAGAACCAGACAATGCCGGAAGGAGAACTGACTAAATTAAGAGCAAGCATGGTATGCGAGAAGGCACTTGCATTTTGTGCGCGGGATCTGGAACTTGGAAGTTATCTGCTGCTTGGGAAAGGTGAGGACGCGACCGGTGGAAGATTCAGAGAGTCTATTACCTCGGATGCATTGGAAGCACTGATTGGTGCGATTTATCTGGATGGTGGTTTTGCTAATGCGAAAGAGTTTATTTTAAAATATATTTTAAACGACCTGGAAGGGAAACGGCTCTTTTATGATAGCAAGACTATCCTGCAGGAAATGGTACAGGGCGGTCAGGAAAAAGGAATTGTCTACCAGCTGGTAGGAGAAGAGGGACCGGACCACAATAAATCCTTCCGTGTAGAGGTTGTGATCGGCGGAGAAGCCTTTGGATGTGGTATCGGAAGGACCAAAAAGGCTGCCGAACAGGAAGCGGCTTATCAGGCAATCCTGAAGCTGAAAGAAGGAAAGGTACAGTAGGTGAGGCATGTATTTAAAAAGTATTGAAGTACAGGGATTCAAGTCTTTTGCAAATAAGATTGTCTTTGAATTTCATAACGGGATCACCGGAATCGTCGGACCGAACGGAAGTGGGAAAAGTAACGTGGCGGATGCCGTCCGCTGGGTACTCGGAGAGCAGAAGGTGAAGCAGCTCCGTGGAGGTACGATGCAGGATGTTATTTTTTCCGGCACGGAAAACCGGAAACCCCTCAGCTACGCATCGGTTGCGATCACACTGGATAATTCAGATCACAAACTCCCGGTGGAGTTTGAAGAGGTTAAAGTCACAAGAAAGTTGTACCGTTCGGGGGAAAGTGAATACCTGATCAACGGCAGTGTCTGCAGGCTCAAAGATATCAATGAGATGTTTTATGATACAGGTATCGGAAAAGAAGGATATTCGATCATCGGACAGGGACAGATTGACAAGATCCTGAGCGGTAAGCCGGAAGAGAGACGAGAGCTTTTTGATGAGGCGGCCGGGATTGTCAAATTTAAGCGCCGCAAGGCGTTATCTCTTCGCAAACTGGAAGAAGAGCAGAGCAATCTGGTCCGTGTTAATGATATTTTGGGAGAGTTGGAAAAGCAGTTTGGTCCGCTTCAGAAACAGTCGGAGACAGCGAAGGAATATCTGAAAAAGAGAGAAGAACTGAAGCATTATGACATCAATATGTTCCTGGTGGAGATGAAACGTCTGAAGGGGCAGATCCGGGAAAACGATGAGAAGCTGAAGATTGCGCAGGATGAACTCACTGAAGCCGGCAAAAAGCATGAAGATATGAAGGCACAGTATGAGAAGATTGAGCAGGAAGTAGATGAGATCGACGCCGGAATCGAGCATGCAAAAAGCCAGAGAAATGAGACAACACTTCTGAAGCAGCAGTTGGAAAACCAGATCGAGCTTTTAAAAGAGCAGATCAACAGTGTCCGTATGAATGATGAACACTATGAAAAACGCGCAAACGATATTCAGGCAGAGCTTGCAAACCGTGAAAGGCAGAAATCCGAACTGGAAGAAGAAAAAGCAGAGATCGACAGACATCTTGCAGCAGCATCTGAGAGACAAAAGCAGGCAGGAGAGGAGCTGACTGCCCTGCAGAGCCGGATTGCAGAGATGACAGTGGAGATTGAAAAGAATCAGAACGATATCCGTGAGCTTCTGAATAACCGTGCATCCACGAAGGCAAAGCTGCAGCATTATGAAACGACGCTTGAACAGATCAAGGTACGCCGGGCACTGCTTTACAAACGTCTGGTAGAAGCGGAGAGTGATGTACAGAGACAACAGGAACTTGCCGCGCAGTATACGGAAGAACTGAAGGCAGTATCAGGGAAGATCACGGATTCTGTAGAACAGATCAAAAACTATGAAACAGAGATTGCCGGACTGCAAAAAGAGATCGGACAGGCAAATGAAAACCTGCGAAACAGGCAGAATGCTTATCACAGGGAGTACTCTCGTCTGGAGTCTCTGAGGAACCTTACGGAGCGTTACGATGGTTATGGGAACAGTATCCGTCGTGTGATGGAGCAGAAAAGCCGTGAGCCGAAAATCCTGGGGGTTGTGGCTGATCTGATCAAAGTAGATAAAAAATATGAGACTGCGGTGGAGATTGCACTTGGAGGCAGTATCCAGAATATTGTTACTGCAGACGAAGAGACTGCAAAAAAAATGATTGGTTATCTGAAGCAGAACCGGTATGGCCGTGCAACTTTCCTTCCGTTGACAGCGATTCATGGGGGACAGGGATTTGCCAGGGCAGAAGCCCTTCGCGAGCCGGGTGTGATCGGCACGGCGGACAAGCTGGTAACGGTAGAAGATAAATTTACATCTCTTGCAGAGCATCTTCTTGGAAGAACTCTTGTGGCAGACAACATTGATACTGGGATCCGTCTGGCAAGAAAGTATCGTCAGTCTCTGCGTATCGTTACGCTGGAAGGAGATCTGATCAATCCTGGCGGAGCAATGAGTGGTGGAGCATTTAAGAATTCCAGTAATCTGCTCAGCAGAAGACGTGAGATTGAAGAACTGGAAAAGACGGTTGCGCGTCTGAAAACAGAACTCCAGAAATCGGAAGCAGAAGTTGCGGCCGCAAAGGAGAAGCGGACGGCGCTGTATGCAAAGGTGGAAGAGATCCAGCAGGAATTGCAGAATGACTATGTGGTTCAAAATACTGCGAAGATGAATCTGGATCAGGTAAAAAGCCGTCAAAATGCGACCAGAGAAAATTCAGAAGGAATTTATGCGGAGCGCAAGAAACTGGAAGAACAGGTTCATGAGATCGAGGAAAACGAAGAATCGATCAAAATGGAACTGGAGACCAGCCAGCAACTGGAGGACGAGCTGACACGCCAGATGGAAAGCTCACAGAAGTGGCTGGAAAAAGAGCGTGAGGCAGAAGCGGCAGAAGTGCGCAAAAATGAAAATATTCACCTCAGTTTTGCTGCATTGGAGCAGAAAAAAGATTTTATTGAGGAGAATTTTGTCCGTATCCGGGAAGAGGTGGGAAAATTCCAGGAAGAGCTTGCCGCTTTAAATGCAAGCAAAGGAGAGAATCACGGTGAAATAGAGCAAAAGGAAGCACAGATTACCGAGATCCGGCAGACGATAGAGAATTCAAAGGAATTATTTGAGGAAATCAACAAAGAGATCGAAGAATCGCAGAAAAAGCGGGAAAAACTGAATCAGAAGCATAAGGCATTCCTGAAAAAGCGAGAAGATCTGGCAGCCCATATGGCAGAGCTTGATAAAGAATCCTTCCGGCTTACCAGCAAGAAAGAAGGCTACGAGGAAGCTTTGGAAAAGCAGATCAATTATATGTGGGAAGAGTACGAACTGACGTATAATCATGCACTGGAAATCCGGGATGAGAGTCTGACAGATCCTGCCGAGATGCGAAGGCGGATCCAGGAATTAAAGACGGAGATCCGGAAACTCGGATCGGTGAACGTCAATGCGATCGAAGATTTTAAAAATCTTTCCGAGCGGTATGAATTTATGAAAACGCAGCATGATGATCTGGTAGAGGCAGAAGCAACGCTCAAGAAGATCATTGAAGAGCTGGACGAGGCGATGCGCAAGCAGTTTACTGAGCAGTTTGCAAAGATCAGCCAGGAGTTTAATCAGGTGTTCAAACAACTGTTCGGTGGTGGAAAAGGAACTCTGGAACTGATGGATGATGAGGATGTGCTGGAAGCCGGAATCCGGATCATTGCGCAGCCGCCGGGTAAAAAACTTCAGAATATGATGCAGCTTTCCGGTGGAGAAAAGGCGTTGACGGCGATTTCGCTGCTGTTTGCAATCCAGAATCTGAAACCTTCCCCGTTTTGTCTGCTGGATGAGATCGAGGCGGCACTGGATGATTCTAATGTCACGAGATTTGCACAGTATTTGCACAAGCTGACGAAAAATACACAGTTTATCGTCATTACACACCGTCGTGGTACGATGACAGCGGCAGACCGGCTGTATGGGATCACTATGCAGGAAAAAGGGGTATCAACGCTGGTATCTGTGGATCTTCTGGAAGATGAGCTTACAAAGTAGTGGATAGGAGGATATGATGGCAGAAGAAAAAATGGGATTTTTTAAGCGTCTGGTAGCAGGACTTAACAAGACGCGCGATAATATCGTGTCTGGAATGGACAGTATTTTTCATGGATTTTCAAAGATAGATGAGGACTTTTATGAGGAACTGGAAGAGGTTCTGATCATGGGAGATCTGGGGGTAAAAGCAACTTACGCGATTCTTGATGATCTTCGTAAAAAAGTAAAAGAACAGCATATCAAAGAGCCGATTGAGTGCAGACAGCTCCTGATCGACAGTATCAAAGAGCAGATGGATGTAGGCGAGACAGCTTATGAATTTGAAAACCAGACTTCTGTTGTTCTGGTGATCGGAGTAAATGGAGTCGGAAAGACGACTACTATCGGAAAACTTGCCGGTAAGATGAGAGGTCAGGGCAAGAAAGTTGTGCTTGCTGCAGCAGATACTTTCCGTGCAGCTGCGGGCGATCAATTAAAGGAATGGGCACATCGTTCGGATGCAGATCTGATCGGCGGACAGGAAGGTGCAGATCCGGCAGCCATCGTTTATGATGCGGTAGCGGCTGCAAAAGCGAGAAAGGCAGATATCCTTCTGGTGGATACAGCCGGAAGACTTCACAATAAAAAGAACCTGATGGAGGAACTGAAGAAGATTAACCGTGTGCTGGAAAGAGAATATCCGGAAGCATACAGGGAAACTTTGGTCGTTCTGGATGCAACGACCGGACAGAATGCACTTTCACAGGCAAAGGAATTCAGTGATGTTGCGGATATTACAGGAATTATCCTGACTAAGATGGATGGAACGGCCAAAGGTGGAATTGCAGTTGCAATTCAGGCAGAGCTTGGAATTCCTGTTAAATATATAGGTGTCGGTGAGACAATCGATGATCTGCAGAAATTCGATTCCGACGAATTTGTACAGGCATTATTTACAACAGAAGAAAAGAAGGAAGAAGGAGAAGAATAATAATATGCTGACATTGGAAAAATTTGAAGAAGCAAGCGAGATCGTAAAACGTGTGACACGTCCGACAAAGCTTATCTACAGTGAGTATCTCAGTAGCCAGACCGGGGGAAAGGTCTATTTGAAACCGGAAAATATGCAGTACACAGGTGCATACAAATTAAGAGGAGCTTATTACAAGATCAGCACACTTTCTGAGGAAGATCGTGCAAAAGGTCTGATCACAGCTTCAGCAGGAAACCATGCGCAGGGTGTGGCATATGCGGCAAAAGCGTTTGGATGTAAGGCGACGATTGTTATGCCAACTGTCACTCCGCTGATCAAGGTAAACCGTACCAAGAGCTATGGCGCCGAGGTTGTTTTACACGGAGATGTCTATGACGATGCCTGTGCAAAGGCCTATGAGCTTGCAGAAGAGTACGGATATACTTTTGTACATCCGTTCGATGATCTGGATGTAGCTACCGGACAGGGAACGATTGCAATGGAAATTGTCCAGGAACTCCCGACCGTTGATTATATCCTTGCACCGATCGGGGGCGGCGGACTGATCACAGGTGTATCTACACTTGCGAAAATGCTGAATCCAAAGATCAAAGTGATCGGTGTGGAACCGGCAGAAGCAGCAAGTATGACTGCTGCAATCGAAGCAGGACATACCGTAACACTTCCAAGTGCCAACACGATCGCAGATGGTACAGCAGTAAAAAAAGTCGGGGAACAGAATCTCCCATACGTCATGGAAAATGTAGACCAGATCGTAACTGTAGAAGACGATGAACTGGTCGGAGCATTCCTTGATATGGTGGAAAACCATAAAATGGTAGTAGAAAACTCCGGTCTTCTTTCCGTTGCAGCTTTAAAACAGCTGGATCTGAAAGGTAAGAAAGTAGTATCTATCTTAAGCGGCGGGAACATGGATGTTATTACCATGTCTTCAGTTGTACAGCACGGACTGATCCAGAGAGACCGTATCTTCTCTGTATCGGTACTTCTTCCGGATAAACCGGGTGAACTGGTAAAAGTGGCACAGACGATTGCAGAAGAGCAGGGAAATGTGATCAAACTGGAACATAATCAGTTTGTAAGTATTAACCGGAATGCGGCTGTGGAGCTTCGTGTGACACTGGAAGCATTTGGAACCGATCATAAGAACCGGATCATTGCGGCATTGGAGGCAGCCGGGTTCAGACCGAAGCTGATCAGTGCGAAGTTATATTAGAATGTTTAAGAGGACAGTCTTATCCCCTGGTGAGGGATGAGGCTGTCTTTTTTTGAAAATAAGGTTGTTAGGTCGGGCGAGAAAAAGAATCTCTTCCAATCCAGGTTGTGCAAACCATTCCGATGAACCTCTGAAGGCGAAAATTATGTCAGCAGAGGCTTCCATAATTTTTGAGTTTCATCTCCATTGCACAAAATAGGATTGGAAGAGATTCTTTTTCTCGCCCGGCCAATGAACGGTATTGGTTAAAAGGGCAGGACTGCTTCATAGTGAGGGAGAGGGGATAGAGACTGCAAATGTGATTGGGTGCTTGTTAAAGACGGGAGATATAGATGGAAAAATATGGAAATTTAACCAATTAGCACTTTAATTGAATGAAATACTGGGTTAAAGTCACGAAATGAGGAAAATGGGGTTGACATCGAAGGTATAGTTGTATACAATAATACAAAAATACAGGTCGGGGAGTGACGGTTATGGAAAATAGGAAGGTTTATCTGGATAAGCATACAAATTTATTGCAACTTGAGGAGCATATGTACCCGCTGGTAGACGTGGACACACCGAATGTGTTCCGGAACCTGTTTCATTATGATGAGATTCCGAAGATTGCGTTTAATGATCGTATTGTACCGCACAGTATGCCGGATGAGATCTGGATCACGGATACGACATTCAGGGATGGACAGCAGTCGAGAGCACCCTATTCAACGGATCAGATTGTAACCATTTTCGATTATATGCACAGGCTTGGAGGTTCGCAGGGGAAGATTCGTCAGAGTGAATTTTTCTTATACAGCAAGAAAGACCGTGATGCCGTATATAAATGTATGGAAAGAGGTTATAAGTTCCCGGAGATCACAAGCTGGATCCGTGCAAATAAAAAGGATTTTGAGCTGGTAAAAGATCTGGGAATGAAGGAAACCGGAATCCTGGTAAGCTGTTCGGATTATCATATTTTTTATAAACTGAAGATGACAAGACGAGAGGCGATGGAACATTATCTGTCAGTTATACGTGAATGTCTGGAGACCGGTGTCAGTCCAAGATGTCATCTGGAAGATATTACCAGATCGGATATTTATGGATTTGTAATTCCATTCTGTCTGGAACTTATGCATCTGATGGAAGAGTATCAGATTCCGGTGAAGATCCGTGTCTGTGATACAATGGGATACGGAGTCAACTATCCGGGGGCTGTGATTCCTCGTTCCATTCCGGGTATCATTTACGGACTCAGAGTACATGCAGGTGTACCGAGTGAACTGATCGAATTCCATGGACACAATGATTTTTACAAGGCAGTCAACAATTCTACAACGGCCTGGCTTTATGGAGCATGTGGTGTGAACTGTTCCTTGTTTGGAATCGGTGAACGTACCGGCAATACGCCGCTGGAAGCGATGATTTTTGAATATGCGCAGCTTCGTGGAACGCTGGATGGTATGGATACAACGGTGATTACTGAACTGGCAGAATATTATGAAAAAGAGATTGGATATCAGATTCCGCCGCGTACCCCGTTTGTCGGAAAGAATTTCAATGTAACCCGTGCGGGGATCCATGCAGACGGACTGTTAAAGAACGAAGAAATCTACAATGTGTTTGATACCGGCAAGTTTCTGAACCGTCCACCGCTGGTTGCTGTGTCAAATACTTCCGGCCTTGCAGGTATTGCACACTGGATAAATACATATTATCACCTGAAAAATGAGAAACAGGTAGACAAGAATTCCATTTTAGTTGTAGAATTGAAGAAGTGGGTTGACGCGGAATATGAATCCGGCCGTGTGACCGTACTCACAGATCAGGAACTAATCCGGGAGATTGAGAGAATCTGTGACGAAAAGGGGATTACAATCTAACAAAATTCAGGAGAGAGATAAAATGGAAGAGTATTCATTGAGAAGTCAGGTTTTTCAAACTATCAGAGATGACATTCTGAAAGGTAAGTATGAAGAAAATGACGAACTCAGGGAAGCAACATTGGGGAAGGAACTTGGAGTTAGCCGTACACCGGTAAGAGAGGCACTTAGACAGCTGGAACTGGAGGGACTGGTGAACATCATCCCGAATAAAGGAGCCTATGTTACCGGTATTTCTGATAAGGATGTACATGATATTTATATGATTCGTTCCATGCTGGAAGGATTATGTGTCCGTTGGGCAACAGAACATATTACACAGGAGCAGCTGGAAGAACTGGATGAGATCATTCTTTTATCCGAGTATCATATGGATAAAGGACATTCCGATCAGCTGACAGAGCTGGATGGAAGATTTCATCAGATTCTGTATGAGGCATCACAGAGCAGGATTTTGGATCATGTGCTTTCAGATTTTCACAAATATGTACAGCTTGCAAGAAGGACTTCCGTTAAGACAGAAGAGCGTGCGATCAAGTCGATTGGTGAGCATAACGAGATCCTGAATGCCATCAAGGCGAAGGATGCGGAAAAAGCCGGCAATCTGGCAACGATCCATATTATGCATGTTATGGAGAACCTGCATATCGAAGAAGAATAGCCAAAAAGGAGACGAAGTTATGAGTAAAATTCAGATGACGACACCGATTGTTGAGATGGACGGAGATGAGATGACCAGAATTCTCTGGAGGATGATAAAAGATGATCTTCTTCTGCCGTATATCGATCTTAAGACAGATTATTATGATCTTGGATTGGAACACCGCAATGAGACAGATGATCAAGTTACAGTTGATTCGGCTAATGCAACAAAGAAGTACAAAGTAGCAGTCAAATGTGCGACCATTACACCGAATGCGGCAAGAGTAAAAGAATATGAACTCAAAGAGATGTGGAAGAGTCCGAACGGAACAATCCGTGCGATTCTGGATGGAACGGTATTTCGTGCTCCGATCGTGGTAAAAGGAATTGAACCATGTGTAAAGAACTGGAAGAAGCCGATCACGATTGCCCGTCATGCTTATGGGGATGTATATAAAGGAACCGAGATGAAGATTCCGGGACCTGGAAAGGCAGAGCTGGTCTACACGGCACCTGACGGAACAGAGACAAGAGAGCTGATCCATAATTTCGAAGGAGCAGGTATTATCCAGGGAATGCACAATATCAATGCATCGATTGAAAGTTTTGCAAGAAGCTGTTTTAGTTATGCACTGGATACAAAGCAGGATCTTTGGTTTGCAACAAAAGATACCATTTCCAAAAAATATGACCATACTTTCAAAGATATCTTCCAAGAGATCTTTGATGCGGAGTATAAGAACCTTTTTGATGAAGCGGGAATTGAATATTTCTACACACTGATCGATGATGCGGTAGCCCGTGTAATGAAGTCAGAGGGTGGTTATATCTGGGCATGTAAGAATTATGACGGGGATGTGATGAGTGATATGGTTTCCTCAGCATTTGGTTCACTTGCCATGATGACATCTGTACTGGTATCACCGGAAGGCTTTTATGAATATGAAGCTGCACATGGAACAGTACAGCGTCATTATTATAAACACCTGAAAGGGGAAGAGACTTCAACAAACTCTGTTGCAACAATTTTTGCATGGACAGGAGCCTTGCGCAAGAGAGGAGAACTGGATGGGAACCAGGAACTGATGGATTTTGCAGACCGTTTGGAAAAAGCAACGATTGATACGATTGAAGAGGGTTATATGACAAAGGATCTGGCAATGATCACAACTCTTCCGGAGGTACATGTACTGAACAGTGAAGGGTTTATTAAAGCGATTGCAGAAAGATTATAAAAAGAGCAGGGAATGCATGAAGGGCGTATCTCTGACAGGAAAATGGGAAGAACTGGCTTATTCAGCCAGTTCTTCCCATTTTTCATAGAGTTCTTCGAGTTCTGCTTCGTTTGCTGTTTTTTCTTTTGCCAGTTCCTGGCATTTAACAGAATTCGTATAGACTTCTTCCTGCATCATCAGTTCATCGATTTTGCCATTACGTGTTTCCAGAACACCGATACGTTCTTCTGTTTTCTTCAGGTCGTTCTGCCTTTTACGGAGACGTGCCTGTTCTTCTTTCTGTTCCTGCCAGCTTAGTTTGGATTCGGAAACCTGCGCCGGTGCATCTTCGGAAGCAGCTGTGGAAACAGCCGGGGTCAGAAGATCTTTTTTCTCCAGATAATAATCATAGTTACCGATATAATTTACAAAGGTATTACCGGTCAGTTCCAGAATACGGGTGGCAGTCTGGTTGATGAAATAACGGTCGTGGGATACATAAAGTATCGTACCGGTATAATCGTTCAGAGCCCGCTCAAGAATTTCCTTGGAAGTGATGTCCAGATGATTGGTCGGCTCATCGAGGATCAGAAAATTTGCATTGGAGAGCATCAGCTTTGCCAGAGATACACGTCCCCTTTCACCACCACTTAAATCACCGATCAGCTTGAAAACATCATCTCCGGTAAAAAGAAAAGCCGCAAGCATGTTCCGGATCTGTGTGTTGGTAAGTGTCGGATAATCATCGGAAATTTCTTCAAAGATCGTCTTATCCATATGAAGGACGTGGTGTTCCTGATCGTAGTAACCAATCTCCACATTGGCACCCAGTGTAAAGGAACCGCTGTCTGCCTGGATCACATTGTTCAGAATCTTGAGAAGCGTAGTTTTTCCGGTTCCGTTGTCGCCAATGATGGCTATATGTTCCCCACGCTTGATCTCGAAACTGATATCGGTGAAAAGTGTCTGTGGCGGAAAGGCTTTGCTTAATCCTTTGACAGAAAGGACATCATTGCCACTGACACGGGAAGGCTCCAGCTTCAGATGGATGTCAGTGTTGATCTCCATCGGTTTGTCTACAAGCGTCATCTTGTCCAACATTTTTTCCCGACTTTCGGCACGCTTGATGGATTTCTCACGGTTAAATGAACGGAGCTTTTCGATCACGGCTTCTTGATGTTTGATCTCACGCTGCTGATTCAAGTATTCTTTTAATCTGGCTTCTCTGAGCTGTTCTTTTTTGACAGCAAAATCAGAATAATTGCCCATATAAGTATGAAGCTGTCCCTGCTCGACTTCAATCACCTTTGTAACCACACGGTTCAGGAAATAGCGGTCGTGGGATACGATAAGAACAGCACCCGGATAATTCAGAAGATAGGTTTCCAGCCATGCGATGGAGTTCATATCCAGGTGGTTTGTTGGTTCATCCAGAAGCAGGACGTCAGGCTTGGTAAGAAGGAGTTTGCCAAGAGATACACGAGTCTTCTGACCACCGGATAAAGAATCTACGGGTTTGGTAAATTCTTCTTCTGTAAATCCGAGACCTTTTAGAACGCCGGTAAGCTCACTTTTATAAGCGTAACCGTCTGCGTGCTCAAATGCAGAAGTCAGTCTCTGATAAGTGGCAAGACGTGCTTCAAGAGCATCTCCGGAAAGAGACGGAAGCTCGATCTCGATTGTACGGATCTGCTTTTCCATCTCAATGACTTCGGCTTTTGCCGTGCGGACTTCTTCGTAAATGGTATTGCCGCTTTCCATCTCCTGATGCTGTGCAAGGTAGCCGAGAGTTTTGCCTTTGGTAAGAACAACCGTCCCTGCATCGGGAGAAAGCTGTCCTACGATCATCTTGAGGATCGTGGATTTGCCGGCTCCATTAAGACCTACAAGAGCAGCTTTTTCATGGTTCTCTATATGAAAGGATCCGTCTTTTACGATGACCTGATCCCCAAAACTTTTTGACAGATTATGACATGCCAGTATCATTTTTATATCCTCCTGTTAAAGTGGCAATTATGTTACTGCTCACAGTAACATAATTATAGCTGAAATACGACAAAAAACAACTATAAAATTTGACTTTTTCACTGGATTCTTATATAATTAAAAATAATGAGTCAGAAAATAGGAAGGTGGAAGTGAAAGTGGCATCAAGAGAAATATCTCAGGCAGTAATAAGGAGACTTCCGCGGTATTATCGTTATTTAGGGGAACTACTGGAGAGCGGAGTCGAACGGATATCATCCAATGAATTAAGTAAAAGAATGAAAGTAACTGCTTCACAGATCCGTCAGGATCTGAATAATTTTGGTGGATTTGGACAGCAGGGATATGGCTATAATGTAAAGTATCTTTATACAGAGATAGGTAAGATCCTTGGACTGAACGAGAAACATAAATTCGTTATCATTGGAGCAGGAAATCTTGGACAGGCACTGGCGAACTATGCAGCATTTGAAAATCGGGGATTTGTTTTAAAAGGGCTGTTTGACGTAAACCCAAGGCTTGCCGGATTGACGATCCGTGGAGTTGAGATCCGTATGATGGATGAATTGAAGGATTTTGTGAAAGAAAACGATATTGAGATCGGGGTTCTTACGATTCCGAAGACAAAAGCAGTAGAGGTTGCCAATCTCCTGGTAGATAATGGAGTCAAGGCTATCTGGAATTTTGCGCATACAGATCTGAATCTGCCGGATAATATTATTGTGGAGAATGTTCATTTGTCTGAAAGTCTGATGAGATTATCTTATAATATCACCAGATACAATGAAGAACATGAAGGAAAGTAGGCAAAGCAGACCAGAAGGCAGAGGTGCAGGAAAGTTTTTTCCTGCACCTTTTTGAAAATTAAATGTATGGGAGACCGGATATGAAAGAAATACTGACAGCAGATCAGATGAGAAGATCGGATCAGAGAATGATACAGAAGATGCAGGTCCCGTCCCTTGTCCTGATGGAACGGGCGGCACTTCAGTGTGTGGCTGCGATGAAAGCAGAAGACATAGATTTGTCGAAAGCACTGGTCGTGTGTGGAAGTGGCAACAACGGTGGTGACGGATTCGCAATTGCAAGGATGCTCGTAGAAGAAGGAAATCATCCAGATGTAGTATTGGTCGGAAATTATGACCATCGTAGTGAAGAAACAAAAATCCAGATGAAAATTCTGGGAAATCTGGGAATATCTGTAGGAAACAGTTTGCCACAGAAAGAATATAGTGTTATTATAGATGCCGTATTCGGTATTGGCCTATCCCGTGAAATAAAAGGCAGATATGCAGAGGTGATTGATCAGATGAATCGGATGACTGCCTGTAAGGTGGCAGTCGATACTCCTTCAGGGATCCGTTCGGATGATGGGAAAGTGCTTGGAACGGCATTTAAAGCAGATCTTACAGTGACCTTTGCGTTTCAGAAGATGGGACAGATCCTATATCCGGGATGTGAGTATACAGGAAAGCTTGTTACAGCACCGATCGGAATTACCAGACCGGAGTTTTTTGCGGAAGAAGAAATCTGCATGGCACTTGAAAAATCCGATGTGCCGACAATGCTGCCGCAAAGGAAACCGGATTCTAATAAAGGGACTTATGGAAAGGTTCTGATGATTACCGGAAGCAAAGGAATGTCCGGTGCAGCATATTTAAGTGCCAGGGCAGCATATCTTTCGGGAGCAGGTCTTGTCCGGATTTATACGGAGGAAAGTAACCGGGCAATCTTACAGGAACTTTTACCGGAGGCGGTAATGACGACCTATTCTCTGGATGAGACAGAATCATTTGAAGAACTTCCGGATTTGCTGGAATGGGCGGATGTGCTCTGTATTGGATGCGGACTCGGTATGGGACCGCATTCGGAGGAATTACTGAAAAAGGTGCTTGAGAATAATAAAACCCCGGCTGTTATTGATGCGGACGGACTGAACCTTCTGGCAAAGACCGATGAGTGGGGGATCGAACAGATTCGGATGAATCCTTCCGGATATGTACTTACTCCACATATGAAAGAAATGTCCAGACTGACCGGATACAGCGTACAGGAATTAAAAGACAACAGAAGAGAGCTATTAAGGAAATATACAGAAAAAGTCCATGCTGTCTGTGTACTGAAAGACAGCAGGACACTTGTGAAAGCGCCAGAGGGAAGGCTTATGATCAATACCACCGGTAATGCGGCAATGGCAAAGGCCGGATCGGGAGATGTGCTTGCAGGAATGATCACCGGATTTATGGCACAGCATATGAGACCGGATGATGCCGCTGTGCTTGGCGTTTATCTGCATGGTCTGTGCGGAGATCATGCCAGAAAAGAACTTGGCTCTTACAGTGTGCTTGCGGGTGATCTCTTGAAAATGCTCGGCAGAACACTTAAGGAATTGGAGGATATGACAGAATGAAGAAATACAGCAGACTGCGTGCGGTAATCGATCTGGATGCGGTGATGTATAACATGGAAATGATGCATGCAAATATAGAAAAAGAGACCAAGATGGTCGTGGTCATCAAGACAGATGGTTATGGTCATGGAGCGGTGCCGATTTCAAGAATGCTGGAAGATGTGGACTATGTCTGGGGCTATGCGGTCGCAACTCTGGATGAAGGTGTTGTACTTAGAAAAGCCGGCATTCAGAAGCCGATTCTTTGCCTGGGATGTATTTTCCCGGACCAGCTGGAAGAGATGATCCGTCATGAGATCCGCATGACAACCTACAGCTATGAGCTTGCGAAGCTTGCGGATGAGACCGCATACCGTATGGGGAAGAAGGCATATCTGCACATTAAGATCGATACAGGAATGTCAAGACTTGGCTTTCCGGTGGCGAAAGAAAGTGTAGAGGAGATCCTTAAGATCGGCAGACTTGTTTATACGGATTGCGAAGGAATGTTTACCCATTTTTCAAAGGCAGATGAGACGGATAAGACCACGACACTGGAACAGATCCGTGCTTTTCTGTGGATGAAAGAACATCTTGCAGCAGAAGGTATGGAATTTACTTATTATCACTGTGCAAACAGTGCAAGTATCATTGATATGCCAAAGCTTGGAATGAATCTGGAGAGAGCCGGGATTTCTACCTATGGACTGTATCCGTCAGATGAAGTCAATAAGGAGGCAGTTCCGCTCCGACCGGCAATGGAGCTGATCGCGCATGTGACTTATGTGAAATGGATTGAAAAGGGTACGGAAGTCAGCTACGGAGGCACCTTTGTTGCCCCGAAAAGGATGCAGATCGCCACGATTCCGACGGGATATGGAGACGGATACCCACGAAGTCTTTCCAACAAAGGATATGTTCTGATCCATGGTCAGAAGGCACCGATCCTTGGCAGAGTCTGTATGGATCAGTTTATGGTAGATGTGACCGGAATTCCGGATGTGAAATTTGGTGACAGGGCAACACTGGTCGGCCACGATGGGGATGCTTATCTTTCAATAGATGAGCTTGCCGGTCTGAGCGGCAGATTTAACTATGAATTTATCTGTGATATCAATAAACGTGTTCCAAGGGAATATCTGCGTGACGGAAAAGTTGTAGAGCAGGTCGATTATTTCTAAAATGCGGGGATGCACTTCGAAAGAGATATGAATACAGCAGGAGAAAGCTGGCAATAATGAAAGTATCTTGATAAGCGGAGTGTGAAAGAAGTGCAGATCAGGCGTGGAGATATTTATTATGCGGATTTAAGTCCGGTAGTCGGTTCGGAGCAGGGCGGTGTGCGTCCGGTTCTTGTCATCCAGAATGATGTCGGGAACCGGCACAGTCCGACCGTTATCTGTGCCGCGATCACTTCAAGGATGAATAAAGCGAAGCTGCCGACACATGTGGAAATCGATGCAAAAAGGTACAGAATCGTCAAGGATTCTGTTGTCCTTCTGGAGCAGATTCGGACTATCGATAAACAGAGACTGAAGGATTACGTGTGCCGGGTAGACAAAGAGCTTATGAGAAAAGTCGATGAAGCGCTGTGCGTCAGCCTGATGCTTCATACATAAAAGAGGAGAAGTATGGAAAGCAATGGAAACGGAAGGTAATTTACTTCAGAAAATGAAAAATGTATTTTCTGACAATGAAGATAAAGAGAAAATTGCAGAAGAAATCATTGAAAAAGTACTGGAAGGCTATGAAAAAGGTGTTCTGACAAGACGTGAGATGAAGATGATCACCAACATTTTTGAATATATGGATTCGGATGCAAAAGATATCATGACGCACCGGAAAAATATCGTAGCACTGGATGGAGAGGAATCTCTGGAAAAAGCACTTACCTTTATGCTGGAGGAGAACAAATCCAGATTCCCGGTTTATGAAGAAGATATTGACAACATTGTGGGGATTCTTCATATCCGGGATGCGATGCAGAGCTACCTGGACGGTCCGGCAAGGAAAAAACCAGTGCATGATCTGAAGGATGCCATCCGTCCGGCAGGATTTATCCCGGAAACAAAGGCGATTGACAAACTGTTTCAACAGATGCAGCAGGACAAGAGCCATATGGTGATCGTGCTGGATGAGTATGGACAGACATCAGGGATCGTAACGATGGAAGATATTGTAGAAGAAATTGTTGGAAATATCCAGGATGAGTATGATGAGGAAGAAGAGCTGATCATCAAACAGGCAGATGGTACATATATCGTGGATGGTATGACACAGCTGGAGGATCTGGAAGAGCTTCTGGGAATCAGTTTCAACGAAGAAGATTACGATACGATCAATGGTTATCTGATCGACTGCCTGGACAGAATTCCTTCGGAAGATGAAGAATGTCAGGTGGAATTCGGAGGCTATCTGTTCCATGTATTGTCGGTTGATAATAATACAATACGCAAAGTCCTTGTCAGTAGGACAAAAAAGTGATAAAATAGTACAATTGAGAATAGTAAAAATACTGAAGAGAGGTAAAAAGTAATGTCAGGACATTCAAAATTTGCGAATATCAAGCATAAAAAAGAAAAAAACGACGCAGCAAAAGGAAAAGTATTCACGAAGATCGGTCGTGAAATCGCTGTAGCAGTCAAAGAAGGAGGCGGAGCTGATCCGGCTAACAACAGCAGACTCCGTGATGCGATTGCAAAGGCAAAAGCAAATAATATGCCAAATGACAATATTGACAGAAGTATCAAAAAAGCAGCCGGAGACGGAGATGCTAATAACTACGAACACATCGTATACGAAGGATACGGACCGAACGGAACTGCAATCATCGTTGATGCACTTACTGATAACCGTAACCGTACTGCTTCTAATGTAAGAAGCGCTTTCACAAAGGGAAAAGGAAATATCGGAACCAGTGGATGTGTTTCTTTCATGTTTGATCAGAAAGGACAGATCATTGTCGATAAAGAAGAATGTGAACTGGATGCAGATGATCTGATGATGCAGGCACTGGATGCAGGAGCAGAAGATTTTTCGGAAGAAGAGGACAGCTTTGAAATTCTTACAGATCCGAATGATTTCAGTGAGGTTCGTCTTGCTCTGGAAGAAGCGGGTATTCCGATGGCAAGCGCAGAAGTTACAATGATTCCACAGACATGGGTAACTTTGGACAACGAAGAAGATATCAAGAACATTCAGAAGACGCTTGATCTTCTTGAAGATGATGATGATGTACAGGAAGTATATCATAACTGGGAAGAAGCATAGGATCGATTCCGGGAGGAACCTGAATGAATCAGAGTATACAGAATGGACTGAATGACCTGTTTGACCAGATTATTCCGATTTCCAGAGATTTCAATAAAAAGACTTATGCGGATTCGTTTAAAAATGCATACGAGAAGTATAAGCCACTTTTTACTGAGATTGCACAGGAATGCGAGAATTCGGAAGACAGACAGGAAGAGATTGAAGAGATTGCTGCTGTTCTTCCGGATAGAATGCGGGAAGTACTGGATCAGGAAAGTTCAAAAAGAAAAAAAGAAAATGTACTTATGAAATATAATCTGGGCATGGTTACGTATGTGATTCCGATGTTCCGTTATGGCAGAATGGATGCTTGTGAAGAGATTGTAGACTGCATGATCGAACGCTGGAATGATCATGATCTGGAACTAAAGATCAGTAAATCGGAATTCGAGCAGATCCAGGGAGGCTTCAAATCACGTCTCTGCTATATTACTACAGCCGTATGTGCAAGCCTTGGCAAACCGGATGATTGTTACGAACTGAATCTGATGAGAAGATACAGAGATGAATATCTGGTGAATCAGAAAGGCGGCGAAGAAATTGTTGCCGAGTATTACGATATTGCTCCGACAATCGTAAACCGGATCAACCGGATGGAAAATTCAGAAGATGTATATGCAGATATCTGGAGCCGTTATCTTCACCCATGTGTTTCCATGATCGAATCTGATAATCTGGAGGCATGCCGCAAGATTTATACGGATATGGTATATAGCCTGCGCAGGAAATATTTATTTTCATAATGTTTAAATCAAAGAGAATGTGCCGAGTCGCATTCTCTTTTGCATATACAGTGAATCAGGTACAGATTTGTGTCAGTACAAGAATCTGCGATTCATTTCTGTGGCGAAAATCCTGCATATTTTCATAAGCATTGTCCATACTAAGCTAAAAAGAACGGAGGAATGCGGCAATGAAAATACAGGAAGAAACGGATGTAAAAGAATACCAGATACGCAAGAAAAAGAGCAGGGAACAGACTGTAGAAAATATGGAAAATAAAGAAAAGGCAGTCAGAGAGACGGAGCCGGAAACCACAAAGGAAGAAGATGAACATGTTAAAGAAATGGGAATGCTTTCGCTTGACCGACGTCGGAATCATCAGATCGAGCTACTCACGATCATCGGCGAAGTAGAAGGGCATGAGACGGTTTCCGGCAGTACAAAGGCAACCAAGTATGAGCACCTGCTTCCAAAGCTGGCACAGATTGAGAACAGTGTTCAGACTGATGGTGTGCTGATTCTCTTAAATACACTGGGCGGAGATGTGGAGGCGGGACTTGCGATTGCGGAAATGATCGCGTCTTTAAGCAAACCGACAGTATCTCTGGTACTTGGAGGGTGTCATTCTATCGGTGGCCCTCTTGCCGTGTCGGCAGATTATTCTTTTATTGTTCCAAGTGGGACGATGATCATTCACCCGGTGCGGACAAGCGGAATGTTCATCGGTGTGGCACAAAGCCTGCGGAATATTGAAAAGACGCAGGACCGGATCACCGGATTCCTTGCAGAGCATTCCGGAATGTCACAGGAGCGGATTGAAGAACTGATGCTGGATTCCACACAGCTTGTCAAAGATGTGGGGACAATGCTGGAAGGAAAACGCGCAGTGGAGGAAGGACTCATTGATGAAGTTGGCGGAATAAGAGATGCATTAAATAAATTGCATGAAATGATTGATGAAAAAATGGAAAATACTGATAAAAATTATGAGATGACATAAGGCGAAGAGGATGCTATAATAAAATAGTATGTACAAGTATACACTTTTGATGACTGATTCCGGATACTATATCTGGGGAGAGAGGAGAAGGAATCGGTCATTTGATTACAAGATAAAGAGTATAAATCCAAGGGGGAAGTTTGATGGCTTCAAAGACAACCGGAACAAAGAAAAATGCAAAGCAGAGCACGGCGAAAAAACGGCAGCCTACGAAGAAGACAAGTGCAAAGTCTGCAAAATCTGCGAAGACAACCAGAAAGAATACCACATCAAAAGCTGTGCCGCAGGAAGAATCATTTCTTGCAACGGAGATTCTGATCTGGGTGACACTTGCGGTAGGGATTCTGCTCACAATCAGCAATTTCGGGCTTGCAGGTGCATTTGGAAGAAAGATTGCAGCACTGCAGCAGGGAATGATGGGTTGGATGGCGTATGTATTTCCACTGCTTTTATTTTGTGGAGTCGCGTTTGTGGTTTCCAATAAAGGAAACAGGATCGCATATATTAAGACTGTTGCAGGCGTTGTATTACTGGTTCAGTGCTGTGTGCTCTTTGAACTGATTGATGAAAAAGGCGGATCTGTCGGAAAGGCAATTGCGGTCAGACTGGTGCCGGCAATCGGTAAAGTGGGTACATATGTTGTCGTGATCATTTTAATGGTGATCTGTGTAGTCCTTATTACAGAAAAGTCTATTCTAAAAGGAATGAAGATCGGCGGGGAAAAAGCGTATGACCGTGCCAGAGAGGACATGCAGAAGCGTAAAGAAGAGGCTGAGGAACGCAGGGCAAGACGGGGAGCTATGCGTGTTGATTATCAGGTAAGCGGCGTTTCCTTTAATTCGACAGTTGGAGGAAAAGAGAACGAGGCAGAAAAAGCAGAAGAAAAAGCCGGAAAAGAAGCAAAGGAAAGCACAGAAAAGAAAGCTACCAGACGCAGCCGGAAGGATATGAGCAGAGTGCTTGCCGGTGCAGAAGAAGCGGCTGCAAAGCACATTATGGAACAGACTGGGAAAATTGCACTGGATGATGTAGTGATCAATCGTGCGATGCCCCTTTCCGCTACAGAGCTGATCCCGGATCCGGAACCGGTTCCCCTTGAGCCGGTGAAAGAAAAACTCCCGAAGTTCTTAAAAGGAGCGATGCAGGAAGCAGAAAAAAAGACGGAGTCCGGTAAAGATATACAGACAGATGTGGCTGAAGAAAATTTATCAGCGGGGAAGACAGAAGACGGAATAAAAAGACAGGTCTCCGGAAATTCAAAAGTTAAGGCAGATATCCCAAAAGAGGTGGCTGCTGTTGCAGATACGATTGCAAAAAGTGAGAAACCGGTCAGGGAATACCGCTTTCCACCTCTTAGTCTGTTGAAGCATGGAAGTAAAAACTCCGGAGATTCGGATGCGCATCTGCGGGAGACAGCAGCAAAGCTCCAGAAGACACTTCAAACCTTCGGTGTGAATGTTACAATCACTAATATCAGCTGCGGACCTTCTGTCACACGCTATGAGTTACAGCCTGAGATGGGGGTGAAAGTCAGCAAGATCGTAGGACTTGCGGATGACATCAAGCTGAACCTGGCGGCGGCTGATATCCGTATTGAGGCACCGATCCCGGGAAAAGCAGCGGTCGGCATTGAAGTTCCGAATAAGGAAAATACTGCAGTTATGCTGCGTGATCTTCTGGAATCAGATGAATTTAAGAAAAGTAGATCACGGATCGCATTTGCGACAGGTCGTGACATTTCAGGTAAAGTGGTGGTATCAGATATTGCAAAGATGCCGCATCTGCTTGTCGCAGGAGCTACCGGATCCGGTAAATCTGTCTGTATCAATACGATCATTATGAGTATTATCTACAAAGCAAAACCGGAGGATGTGAAGCTGATCATGGTAGATCCAAAGGTGGTGGAATTAAGTGTATATAATGGAATTCCACATCTGATGATCCCGGTTGTAACGGATCCGAAGAAGGCAGCAGGAGCTTTGAACTGGGCGGTTGCGGAAATGAACAGACGTTATCAGCTTTTTGCCGAGTATAATGTCCGTGATCTGAAAGGTTACAATGATAAAGTCGAGAACATTAAAGATATTGACGATCCGAATAAAGCACAGAAACTTCCACAGATTGTAATCATCGTAGACGAACTTGCAGACCTGATGATGGTTGCACCTGGAGAAGTGGAAGAGGCGATCTGCCGTCTGGCACAGCTTGCGCGTGCGGCAGGACTTCATCTGGTTCTTGCAACGCAGAGACCATCGGTTAATGTCATTACCGGTCTGATTAAGGCGAATATGCCATCAAGAATAGCATTTTCTGTATCATCCGGTGTGGATTCCCGTACCATCATTGATATGAATGGCGCGGAGAAGCTGCTGGGAAAAGGCGATATGTTGTTCTATCCGGCTGGCTATCAGAAGCCGGTACGTGTTCAGGGGGCTTTTGTTTCTGATAAAGAAGTCCAGGCAGTGGTTGATTTCCTGAAAGAGAACAGCGGAGGCGCAGTCTACAGTGAAGAAATCCAGAAGCAGGTGAATAGTAATCAGAATGTATCTGCGGGAGGAGCATCTTCCGAGGACGACAAAGATGTCTACTTTGTAGATGCAGGAAAGTTTATTATTGAAAAAGACAAAGCATCGATCGGAATGCTCCAACGGGTGTTTAAGATCGGGTTTAACCGTGCGGCGCGGATTATGGATCAGCTTGCCGAGGCGGGAGTCGTAGGAGAAGAAGAAGGTACCAAACCAAGAAAAGTACTGATGTCTATGGAACAGTTTGAGCAATACATAGAAGAATCAGTTTAAGAAACGCAGAAGAAAAAAGGGAGGATATAATTATGAAAACAGACATTCAGATCGCACAGGAGGCAGAGATGCTCCATATTCGCGAGGTTGCAGCAAAGGTTGGAATTGAAGAGGAAGACCTTGAGTTTTACGGCAAGTATAAGGCAAAATTATCGGATGAACTGATGGAAAGAGTAAAAGACAGACCAGATGGAAAGCTGGTACTTGTTACTGCAATCAATCCGACTCCGGCGGGAGAGGGGAAGACGACGATTACCGTTGGACTTGGAGAGGCAATGGCAAAGCTCGGTAAAAAAGCTCTGATCGCTCTGCGCGAGCCATCGCTCGGACCTTGCTTTGGAATTAAAGGCGGTGCTGCCGGTGGCGGTTATGCACAGGTTGTACCGATGGAAGATCTGAATCTTCATTTTACCGGAGATTTTCATGCGATCACATCGGCAAATAACCTGCTTGCAGCTCTTCTTGACAACCATATCCAGCAGGGAAATGCTCTTGGAATCGATCCGAGACAGGTTGTGTGGAAACGGTGTGTAGATATGAATGACCGTGTACTGCGTAATGTAGTAGTTGGTCTTGGAAATAAAATGGACGGAATGGTAAGAGAGGATCATTTTGTGATCACAGTTGCGTCCGAAATTATGGCAATTTTATGTCTGGCAGACGATCTGGAAGATCTGAAAAAACGTCTTGGCAGAATCATTGTTGCCTATACATTTTCCGGAGAACCGGTTACAGCTGACCAGCTTCATGCAACCGGTGCAATGACAGCACTGTTAAAGGATGCGATCAAGCCGAATATTATCCAGACTCTGGAACATACACCGGCACTGGTACACGGTGGCCCGTTCGCAAATATTGCACATGGCTGCAACAGTGTACGTGCAACCAAGATGGCACTTAAGTTGAGTGATATCACGATCACAGAAGCGGGATTCGGTGCGGATCTGGGTGCAGAGAAGTTTATGGATATCAAGTGCCGTATGGCGGGACTGAAACCGGACGCTGTAGTTCTGGTTGCAACGGTACGTGCATTAAAATACAATGGTGGCGTGCCAAAAGATGAACTGAACAAAGAAAATCTGGATGCTCTTGCAAAAGGAATTGTAAATCTTGAAAAGCATATTGAGAACCTGCAGAAATTCGGTGTTCCGGTTGTGGTTACCTTGAATTCATTTGTCAGTGATACTGAAGCAGAATACGAATTTATCCGTAAGTTCTGCGAAGACAGAGGCTGCGAATTTGCCCTTGCAGAAGTATGGGGTAAAGGCGGAGACGGCGGAAAAGAGCTGGCAGAGAAAGTATTACAGACTCTGGAGACAAAAGAAAGCCATTATCATCCGATTTACAGTGATGAGTTATCAATTGCAGAGAAGATCGAGACAATCTGCAAAGAGATTTACGGAGCAAAGAGTGTTGTATATGAACCTGCTGCAAAGAAACAGCTTGCACGAATTGAATCAATGGGCTTTGGCAAGTTCCCGGTATGTATGGCAAAGAACCAGTATTCTCTGTCCGATGATGCGAAGCTTCTTGGACGTCCGGAGAACTTTGATATCCATATCCGTGAAGTCTATGTAAATGCAGGAGCAGGATTTGTTGTTGCTCTTACCGGAGCAATCATGACCATGCCGGGTCTTCCGAAAGTACCTGCAGCAAATGGAATTGATGTAGAAGACGGTAAAATTACCGGATTGTTCTAAAAGAAGTATGATACCAGAAGGAGACGAAAGACAATGAAATGTATGCACTGTGGAGCAGATTTGCCTGAAGATCAGTTGATCTGTCCTAGATGCGGCAGAGAAATACAGATCGTGCCTGATTATAACCCACTTGATGATATGCTGACTGCTCAGTTAAAAGGAGGCATTACACAGACAATGTCGCTTCATCTGGGTGAGCAGGAAAAGCAAGATGTCAGCTATTCTGGTGCGGCAAATCCGGTATATGAAAGACGGGAAATTGTTGGAGGAGAGACCAGGTGTGTGGAAAATTCAGGAAGTGTTGGTCGTCGCCAGCAGGGAACTGTGACCAGGCGTGGAAGAGATGCAGTGGTCAGACGCAGTGATGTCAGACCGGCTACCGGACGTGTGGGTCAAAGAGAAGATGCGCGGGAACAGACGAGAAGAGCGTATGAAGAAGAACGCAGATTGCGGCGTATGCGGGCAGAAAAGAGAAAAGAGCGCGCCAGAAAAAAACGCCGGAAAATGCTGCTTATGCTATTGGCGGGGTGTATTGTTCTGGCAGGACTCATTTTCTTGTTTTATCAAAATTCATATACCGGAAAAGTAAAGAAAGGATACCGGCTTCTGGCAGCTTCCGAATATGAGAACGCACTCACTGTATTTGAAAAAGCAGCTTCTGGAAGTCCGAAGAAAGCAGAAGCTTATACAGGGATTTCAAAGGTTTATATTGCCAAGGATGATCTGGATCAGGCAGAAGAAGTTTTTACAGATGAGATTGCAAAGCAGTCCGGAAATGCAGAAATTTATCGTGCAGCGGTAGAATTTTATATTGATACCAAACAGGAAGAAAAGGTATCACCGCTTCTGAATGCATGTACCAGTGATACGGTTCTTGAAGCACTGAAGGATTATGTGTCAGGTGAACCGGAGTTTAGTCTGGATGAGACAGAGACATATGATGAAGTGCAGGCACTGGAACTGACCGGAAAAGGAAAAGCGATCTACTATACGACAGACGGTTCAGAGCCGACAACTTCAAGTACGAAATATACGGAACCGATCAAGATCGGTGAAGGTGAGACAACGGTGAAAGCAATTTCTGTTAATAAGAAAGGAATTCCAAGCCTGACAGAAAGTAAAACTTATAAAGTTGAGTTCCCGATTGCAGATGCGCCGGCGGTGACTCCATCGACCGGGCAGTATAACCATGTCCAATCAATCAGTGTAGTTGTACCGGATAAGTATACGGCATATTACACGACGGATGGATCAGATCCGGATCCGGAGAATAATTCTGCGACGCAGGAGTATACCGGGCCGATCGTAATGCCGGCGGGAAGTACGATTTTCAGCTTTGTTCTGCAGGATCAAAAAGGCAGATTAAGTGATGTCACAAGAAGAAATTATGAACTGAATATAGAGTAAAACCCGATTTTAAGAAGAGAGTATGCCGAGTCGTCTGCTTGTCAGAGCAGACTGGTAAAGCGTACTCTTTTTCGATTACTTTCATTTGTGGATAACTTGCGTAAATATGTGAAATATATCACAAATCAAATATTTTATGAATAGAGTGGGGATAATATGGCTTATTAAAAATGTATAATTGTATGGAAACAAATACAATTTATTTGTGACAAAATATTGCAAAAAGGATAGAATTGAGATACAATGTGATTGTCAAAAAGATAACATACTTTAAGGGCGAAGGAGTGTTTGAAATGAGCAGATTTACATTACCAAGAGATATTTACCATGGAAAAGGATGTCTTGAAGAACTGAAGAACCTGAAAGGAAAAAAAGCAATCCTGGTTGTCGGAGGAGGTTCCATGAAGCGTCAGGGATTCCTCGACAGAGCTGAGAACTATCTGAAAGAAGCAGGAATGGAAGTAAAGCTTTTTGAAGGTGTTGAGCCAGATCCATCTGTTGAGACCGTTATGAAAGGTGCAGCAGTTATGCAGGAGTTCCAGCCGGACTGGATCGTAGCTATGGGTGGCGGATCACCGATTGATGCTGCAAAAGCAATGTGGGCATTCTATGAATATCCGGATGTTACATTTGAAGATCTCTGTATTCCGTTCAACTTCCCGGAATTAAGAACAAAAGCAAAATTTGCTGCAATTCCGTCAACATCAGGAACAGCAACAGAAGTAACAGCATTCTCCGTTATTACCAACTATCAGACCGGAGTAAAATACCCACTTGCCGATTTTAATATTACACCGGACGTTGCAATTGTAGATCCGGATCTTGTCATGGGTCTCCCGGTAAAGCAGGTTGCTTACACAGGTATGGATGCACTGACACATGCGATCGAAGCTTATGTATCTACCTTGAACTGTCCATTTACAGATCCGCTTGCACTGCAGGCAATCGAGATGGTTCTGGATTACCTTCCGGCATCTTACAAATGTGATATGGTAGCAAGAGAGCAGATGCATTATGCACAGTGTCTTGCAGGAATGGCATTCTCCAATGCACTTCTTGGAATCGTACATTCTATGGCACATAAGACAGGTGCGGCATTCTCAACCGGACACATTCCGCACGGATGCGCAAATGCAATTTATCTTCCATATGTAATTAAATACAATGCAAAAGATCCGGTCGCTGCAAAACGTTATGCAGAAATCGCACGCAGAATGGGACTTCCGGGCACATCTGAGAAAGCGCTGATCAACAGCCTGTGTGCAAAGATCGATGCATTTAATGTAGAACTGAATATTCCGAAGACACTGAAAGATTTCGGTATTGACGAAGCAGAATTCAAAGAAAAAATTGCAAAGATTTCAGAACTTGCAGTTGGTGATGCATGTACAGGATCCAACCCACGTCCGATCGATCCGGCAGCTATGGAAAAACTTTTCAACTGTACATATTATGGAACAGAAGTAGATTTTTAAAAAAGAGAATACAGTTCTTACAGAGACAGACGGACACAATATTGACCGTCTGTCTCATTTTTATATCCGGTCAGCAGGTAAAAATTCGTGTCGGCACAAGATTTTATGTAGTTGAAAATTTTGATAACCGGAAGAATTTTGGCAGATTTATAGAAGAAATATTGGTACTTATAGATAAAAAAGATAGTTATATTTATGACATAAATAATTTTTTAACAAATTAAAAAGAAATACTTGCTATTTACTTTGCAATAATTTATCATAAAGAGAGTAAATATTTTAGGAGGCAATGCAATGTACAAGATAAGAAAAGCTGAAAAACTGGCTGATAAGATTTATCTTATGGATGTAGAAGCACCACGTGTGGCAAAGCACTGTGAGCCAGGACAGTTCGTAATTGTCAAGATGGATGACAAGGGGGAAAGAATTCCGCTGACAATCTGCGATTATGACAGAGAAGAAGGAACAATTACCATCGTATTCCAGACAGTAGGAGCATCTACTGAGAAGATGGCACAATTAAAAGCAGGAGACTCTTTCAGAGATTTCACAGGACCGCTCGGATGCCCATCTGAATTGATTTCAGAGGATATTGAGAGTCTGAAGAATAAAAAGATCTTATTTGTAGCCGGTGGTGTTGGTGCAGCCCCTGTATACCCGCAGGTTAAATGGATGCACGCACATGGGATCGATGTAGATGTTATCGTTGGTTCTAAGACAAAAGATATGCTGATTCTCGAAAAAGAGATGGAAGCAGTTGCAGGAAATTATTACCCATGTACAGATGACGGTACATACGGACATGCAGGTATGGTAACAACAAAGATCGAAGCACTTGTTGCAGAAGGTAATAAGTATGATGTCTGTGTTGCGATCGGACCGATGATCATGATGAAATTTGTATGTCTGCTTACAAAGAAACTCGAAATCCCGACTATCGTCAGCATGAACCCGATCATGGTAGACGGAACAGGTATGTGTGGCGCATGCCGTCTCCACGTAGGTGATGAAATCAAATTTGCATGTGTAGACGGACCGGAATTTGACGGACATCTCGTTAACTTTGATGAAGCAATGAAGAGACAGCAGATGTATAAGACTCAGGAAGGCAGAGCTATGCTGAAATTACAGGAAGGTGACACACATCACGGTGGATGCGGTCATTGCGGAGGTGACGAATAATGGCAGACGTATTAAAGAAAGTACCTGTAAGAGAACAGGATCCGAAGGTACGTGCAACAAATTTTGAAGAAGTATGTTATGGATATAATCAGGAAGAGGCAATGGAAGAAGCAAGCCGTTGCATCAACTGTAAGAATGCTAAATGTATTCAGGGATGCCCGGTAGGAATCAATATTCCTGCATTCGTTCATGAAGTAAAAGAAGGCAATATCGAAGAAGCATATAAGATTATCGGACAGTCTTCTGCACTTCCTGCTGTTTGTGGACGTGTATGTCCTCAGGAATCACAGTGCGAAGGAAAATGTATCCGTGGTATCAAAGGAGAATCTATTTCTATCGGTAAGCTGGAAAGATTCGTTGCTGATTACGCTCTGGAACATGACATCAAACCGGTTGGAGCTGACAAGAAGAACGGACACAAAGTTGCCGTTATCGGTTCAGGCCCTGCAGGACTTACCTGTGCAGGCGACCTTGCAAAGCTTGGCTATGATGTAACTGTATTTGAAGCACTTCATGAACTCGGTGGAGTACTTGTATATGGTATTCCGGAATTCCGTCTTCCAAAACAGAAAGTCGTTGCAAAAGAGATCGCAAAAGTAAAAGAGCTTGGTGTTCACTTTGAGACAAACGTTGTAATCGGTAAATCTACTACAATCGATATGCTGATTGAAGACGAAGGATTTGAAGCAGTATTTATCGGATCAGGAGCAGGACTTCCAAAATTCATGGGAATCCCGGGGGAAAATGCCAACGGTGTATTTTCTGCAAATGAATACCTGACAAGAAGTAACCTTATGAAAGCATTTGATGATTCTTATGATACACCGATCGCAGCTGGTAAGAAAGTTGCAGTTGTTGGTGGTGGTAACGTAGCAATGGATGCTGCAAGAACAGCACTTCGTCTTGGAGCAGAAGTTCATATCGTATATCGTCGTAGCGAAGAAGAGCTTCCGGCCCGTGTAGAAGAAGTTCATCACGCAAAAGAAGAAGGTGTACAGTTCGACCTACTGACAAACCCGGTAGAAATCCTCGAAGAAGATGGATGGGTAAAAGGAATCAAATGTGTTCGTATGGAACTTGGTGAACCGGACGCATCAGGAAGAAGACGTCCTGTACCGGTTGAAGGTTCTGAATTCGTGATCGATGTTGATACAGTTATCATGTCACTCGGAACATCACCGAACCCGCTGATTTCTTCTACAACAGAAGGACTGGAAGTTAACAAGTGGAAATGTATCGTTGCAGACGAAGAACACGGAAAGACTTCTAAAGAAGGCGTATATGCAGGTGGAGATGCCGTAACAGGTGCAGCTACAGTAATCCTTGCTATGGGAGCCGGAAAAGCTGGTGCAAGAGGTATCGACGAGTATCTTTCAAATAAATAAGGGTTATGACCGCAGTTTCCTTTGATAGGGACTGCGGTTTTTTATAGGGGTTGTGTAGACCACCTGGGGAAAAATAATTGCTCCAATTCAAGTTGTGCAAACCATTCCGATGAACCTCTTAGGGCGAAAATTATGTCAGCAGAGGCTTCCATAATTTTTGAGTTTCATCTCCATTGCACAAAATAGAATTGGAGCAATTATTTTTCCCCAGGTGGTCGTTCTACGGTATTGGTAAAAAATGCAAAGAAGTTATACAAAGGGGAGAAAACTGGCGGTTATAGAGGGAAAATCGGACGCTGGTTTGTATGTTGTGGTTGATTTTAAAAGAGTTCTGTAGATTTACATTTCTGGACAGGACTGGTCAAAAATGGTACAATAAAAAAAGTATTATTTTGTGAAAGAGGGGTATTATGAAGTATAAATATATCTTATTTGATTTGGATGGGACGATTACGGAATCGGGACCGGGGATCATGAATTCGGTGGAGTATGCGCTGAATAAAATGAACCGGGAGGTTGGTGAGCGGGATACTTTAAAGAAATTTATCGGACCGCCGTTGACAGAATCAATGGAGAAATATTATGGGATGTCTGAGGAAGAGGCACTGCTTGGAGTAAAGTATTACCGGGAATATTATGCGGTGAAAGGCATTTTTGAGAATTCGGTGTATGAAGGGCTTGCGGAGACGCTGGAATTCTTGAAAAATGAAGGATATATACTTGCAGTGGCGACTTCCAAACCGGAAGAGTATGCAAAAAGGATTGCGGACAAATTTGACTTTGCAAAATATTTTGCAGGGATTTACGGGGCTACGATGGATGGCTCTCTGATCCGGAAGGCGGATGTGATCCGGTATGCGTTGGATAACCTGGGCGTGGAAAGGGAGAATTACGATCAGGTCGTTATGGTCGGTGACAGAAATAATGATATCTACGGTGCAAAGGAGAATGGGATCCAGGTGATCGGTGTCCTATATGGATACGGAGATCTTGCGGAGCTTCAAAGTGCCGGTGCAGATTACATTGCAAAGATGCCGGAAGAGATTGCACAAATCATCGGAAGATGTAATCATGAGAGGGTTTGAATATGAGTAATAACGACGCAATGAACAGTGAGATTCGGTTTCTGGAAGAGGTTGAAGAGAAACTGAAGACACGCATTACCGAGATCAACGCATTGTTTCTTGAAGGAGAAAAACAGATTGAGAGCATGCATGATTATTATTGGGAAAACTATACGGAGATGGATGAGTATGGTTATGAAAATTATGATAATCAGCAGGCACTTCTCGGAGAAGTTAATGCGAACAATGAACGTCTGATGAAAAAACAGCGCCTTAAGAAAATGATCGACTCTCCATATTTCGGAAGAGTGGATTTTCTCTTTGAGGGGGAAGAAGAAAGCGAAAGTTTTTACATCGGAATCGGCAATTTTGCGCCTAAGGCAGGAATGACGCCACTGATCTACGACTGGAGGGCGCCAGTGAGCGGTCTTTTTTATGATTATGACAGAGGACAGGCTTCTTATGAAGCACCGGGAGGAACCATTGAAGGGGAGATTACTTCCAAATGGCAGTATAAGATCAAGAAAGGGAAGATGGTTTATGCATTTGAAAGTGACACCAAGATTGATGATGAGATCCTGAAACAGGAGCTTGGAAGTAACGGGGATGTACAACTGAAGAATATTGTCCGTACTATCCAGAAAGAACAGAATGAGATCATTCGGAATGTAAAGGACAAAGTTCTGGTCATTCAGGGAGCCGCAGGAAGTGGGAAAACCTCCGTTGCACTGCACCGGATTGCATATCTTTTGTATCACGACAGGAAAAATTTAAAAGCATCGGATATCCTGATCCTTTCACCGAACAGCGTATTTGCGGATTATATTTCCCACATTCTGCCAGAGCTTGGAGAAGAAAATATCCAGGAGATGAGTTTTGATCTGTTTGCGTACAGAGAATTGAAAGGAATCGTATTGGACTGTGAGGACCGTTATGATTATCTGGAGAAGCTGATCCATTTTCCGGAGATGGGAATCCGGGAGAGCTATCTGAAGAAGCAGTCTGCTGGATTTGTCGGAGAGATGGAAGGTTTTCTGGCAGTTCTGGAAGATCAGCTGATGGATTTTAAGCCGGTTAAGATCCGTACTCTGGAAAAAACCGAAGAGGAGCTGATCCATCTGTTCTATTTCAAATTTCAGGATATTCCGATCCTTGCAAGAATGGATGCGGTGATGGAATATCTGGTGGATGAATACGAGACATTGTATAACCGGAATCTTCCGGAAGATGAGGTAGAAGAGATCCGGGAGAAATTCAACCGGATGTATGTCACCCGTGATATTTACAAAATATATAACTGGTTTTTGGAGGACAGTGGGTATGAGACACTGGCAAAAATTCCGTATGAGAACAGAAAACTCCAGTATGAAGACGTATTTCCGGTACTTTATCTCAAATACCGGATGCTTGGAGGAACCAGACATAAGCATATCAAGCATCTGGTGATCGACGAGATGCAGGATTATTCATATTTGCAGTACGTGGTACTGTCCCAGCTGTTTTCCTGCCGGATGACGATCCTTGGCGACCGGGCGCAGACACTGGACAGTCAGATGCAGGATGTACTGACATTCCTGCCGAAGATTTTCGGACGTACGATCCGCAAGATCATCATGAATAAAAGCTACCGGAATACCATTGAAATCGCAGAGTATGCAGCGAAATTTACCGGGGAAAAGGATCTGGAATATCTGGAGCGTCATGGCAAACCAGTGACCGAAAAGACATTTGATTCGGATGAGGAACTGTTAAATGAACTTATCCGGGAGGCAGATGCCGGAATGGATAAATATGAGACCGCCGCAGTTCTGACGGAGACGATGGACGAGGCTTATACAATGACCAGGATGCTTTCAAACCGTGGACTTCCGGTAAACTGTATTGACCGGGACAGCAGTACCTTTGAAAAAGGCGTGACAGTAACGACTTTCTATATGGCAAAGGGACTGGAATTTGATCAGGTATTCGGTGTGTTCCCGAAGAAAGAAAATCCGATGACCGGGCAAGCAAAATACATCTGTGCAACAAGAGCACTGCATGAGCTTTATATGTATGAAAGGGCATAATTGTACAGACTGATACAGCGAAAGAGAGGAAAGAAGAGGATGAAGATAACCGTACTGACGGTTGGAAAAATAAAAGAAAAGTATCTGCGGGATGCGATCGCGGAATATACGAAGAGACTGAGCCGCTACTGCAAGCTGGAGATCATTGAGGTGGCGGATGAAAAGACACCGGACAATGCCAGCGAAAATGCAGAGGAAATGATCCGGCAAAAAGAGGCCGAACGTCTTTTGAAATATATCCGTGAGGATGCATATCTTATTACACTGGAGATAGGCGGAAAGCAGCTGACCTCCGAAGAATTTTCAGAGAAAATTGAAAAACTTGGCATTCAGGGAACCAGTCACATTATTTTTGTGATTGGTGGATCCATAGGGATCGGGAAGGCAGTTCTGGAAAAATCGGATTATGCACTTAGTTTTTCAAAAATGACATTTCCGCACCAGCTGATGCGTGTAATCCTGCTAGAGCAAATTTACCGTGGATACCGGATCATGTCGGGAGAACCCTATCACAAATAGAAAAGAGGTCATTAACAGTTAAAGATAAATTATAAAATCATATAATGTTTTATAAGATATTAGACTAGAATATTATTGAAAGGAGTTGATACTTTGAGTAAATATTATTCTATACACGAATTTTCAAAAATTATAGGCGTATCTGCTCAGACATTACGAAATTGGGATGCAAATGGAAAACTTCATCCGCATCATACTACAGTAAGTGGCTATAGATATTATTCTGATGAGCAACTCAACCAGGTAATAAATGTAAAGCCTAAAAATCGCATTACAATTGGATATTGTCGCGTTTCCAGCCATAAACAAAAAGATGATTTGGAACGACAGATTGATAATGTTAAGACATATCTTTTGGCAAAAGGACAGCCGTTTGAGATAATAAGCGATATCGGTTCTGGGATTAATTATAAGAAAAAAGGACTTCAGGAATTGATTAGACGAATCTCTCAAAATCAAGTTGAAAAGGTTGTTGTTTTATATAAAGACAGGCTATTGCGATTTGGTTTTGAGTTGATAGAATATATCGCTTCACTTTATAATTGTGAGATTGAGATTATTGATAATACTGAAAAATCTGAACAGCAGGAACTTGTTGAAGATCTGGTTCAAATAATCACAGTATTCAGCCGCAAATTACAAGGAAAACAAGCGAACAAAGCTAAGAAACTTATCCGGGAATTGATACAGGAGGAAACAGATGGTAAAAGC
>NZ_JAQEUJ010000020.1:0-52460 GCF_027695515.1 Coprococcus sp. LG101-27 | reverse complement strand
CACAAGAAAAGGAGCTGCGCACTAATTAGTGCGACAGCCCCATAGAAAAAACGGAAACAAAAAATGGATCAATCTCTTTTGTGAGAATTTGATCCATTTTTACCGCATCTAAATCAGTTGTCCCAGCACCGGAAGCCTTTTCAGATAAATTCTTCCGGAAAATGCAATATGCGGCAGTTCATAAAACATACAATGCTTCGGACAGATTGGCTGATACAATGGATCCGCTACAATGATTTCTGCATCTTTCAATGCTTCTTCCATCTCTTCTTCCCCACAGATCCATCTGTCCTGTCTGCAAAGCAGACCTTCTGTTTTTTCCAGCGGGCAGAGAACTTCCACCGGACAGCCATATTTCTGTTCGATCCCTGCTGCCAGAGATTCCATGGTCACCGGTTCTCCGATCAGAGTCACTTTCTTTTGTCTGCCTGCCGCTTCAGGCTTCTTTATTTCTTCTCCCGATGCCGGATTTCTGTTTCCCTTCTGCTCCATGATTTCTTCAATTTCACCCTGCATCCGATTCTTCAGATATGGCATCTGCTCTTTTTCTTCCAGTGCTTTCGCAATCCGCTCTGTATAAGAACCAATCGGCGTTCCAACCACATACGGGGTTCCGAACTTTTCTTCCAGCACTTTCGCCGCACGAAGCCCGACCGAAGATACCACCAGATTCACCTCTGCTTCTCCTGCCTGCAAAAATGCATCCAGTTCATCTCCCATTGCCCAGGTAGACAGCACCTTCCATCCACAGGCTTTCAGGTTCTCTTTCAGCACCTCTACATGAGATACCGGTCCAAAGTCCAGCGGTGTCACACCAAGCAGATTGACGGTACGTGCCTGAATCCGTCCTGTCTTTTCCCCGGTAAATCTTTTCGCGATCTCCTCTAATGCAATTCCTGCCCCATACACATAATCATGCATTCCGTTCGTCGGTACTGCAAATGCAAGAATCCCGGTTTCTTCTTCCAGTACCTGTGCCAGTGCCGGAAAATCGGTTCCATTCATATACGGAATTGGGGATCCTGCAAGGGCAATAAATTTCGGATGCATCTCCCTTGCTGCCTCTTTGATATCATCCAGAAATTTTTCATCATTTCCCATGATCGCATCAATTTCTGTCAGACCGGAAATATAGATCAGACTGTCCTGATCGTACCAGCGGATCTCATCGTGAGTGTTGTAGGTTGAATTGCATCCGGACGGGTCGTGCATGACTGTCATGCCGCCAAGCTCATAAAGTGCAGAACACACACCGGATACATCCGCTGTATAAATTGGTATGATTCGATAAGATTGTCTCATATACAGCTTTCACACCCCCATCCTTTTCGCACAACCAAATCTTCCGTGTCTTTTTCTTCGATAAATGCTTCGGCCATAAGCTCTGCCGTCCTGCGGATCCCGTCAAATCCGTAAAGACCGCCGCCCTGTACCATATTGACAAAATACGGACTTCCTGTAAACCATGCCGCCTTCTGTCCGATCGCCAGTATTTTTTCATCCGATGTTCTCGGAAGCACACGCATTTTCACCTGGATCGTTGCAATCAACTGCAGATCCGGTGCATGCTCCTTCAGCCACTCAAATTCTGCTTTTTCTTCCGGACTGATGGAATCCAGATAGATCCGTATTACCCGGAAACCATGAGTAAGCAGAAGCTTTGCAAGTCCCAGTGGACGCGGATGGTACAGATAATCAATGGCAACCGCAGTGTCTCCGATCACCTCATGCGCCTTTTCCAGTGCCTTTTCACAGGCAGCAATTTCCTCTTCTACTGAAATCATTTTCTCCAGCTTTCCATAGCCCATTGCCTGGCAGAAATTTTCCAGCTGTGCTGTGATCTCTTTATAATCAAAGCTGCCCGGCAGATACAGGTATGGCCGTTTCAGACGCTCTGAAATCACTTCCGCACCATACTTAGATGGTGGATAAGAAGATACAAAAAGTTTTCCTTCGGAAAGTGCCAGATAGTCTTCCCAGCTTTTACATCCCGGCAGTTCCCGGAAGATTCCCTGATGTGCCCGGACGATTCGTTTCAAATCTGCATTTTTTTCCAGTGCGAAATCACTGCCGAGAAAACTCACGGCTTTCTCATCTGCTTTTCGCTTTGGAAGTGGTTCATAAATCGCCTTTCTCAGCTTCTGATCCGGTGTAGGTCCATGCTTCTGCATGATCGGATCCATATAACAGCGGATAAACGTAATCTTCGGGAACCTCTCCTCCAGTTCCTGATACACCCGTTCCAGATCGCATCCCAGAAAATGATGCAGACAGACGGTAAATAAAAGAACTGCTTTCGGTTTTTCTTCCAACTTATTCAGCACATCCGTCACGCCTTCGATGGTGATGTCCTCCAGATTTCCATTTAACAGATTCTCTTCTTTTACGATCACAAAGGAAAACCGGTCAGCCGCATTCATTTCCGCCGCTGTCAGCACCACACCTCGCATGCAGTTATCTGCACAGACATAGATCTGTCTTGCCTCCGGCATCAGCATTCCGGTATGTACGATGTTCCAGTTGCCGTGAACCGGCGAGTTAAATTCAAGTCCCTGTGCAAATGGAACCGGAAATGTGGCATCCTTAATGACTACTGCCGCGCCTTTTTCATCCACCGGATGTCCTACCCGTTTTAACATGGTCTCTCCTCTCCGCACACTGCAAGGATCTGATCTGCCAGCTTCCGGTATTCCTCTGCCATCTGAGAATCCGGTGCGTATTCCAGCAGAACCTTGCCGGCTTCTTCTGCTTCCATCACAAGTTCGCTCCGGTCAAGCCGTCCAATGATCTGCGTGTGAAAATCCTCTGCAAGCTCCCGCACCTTTTCTTCCTCTCTCGGAACCTCTCTTTTATTTAAAATAATACCGCCAAGGGAAGCATATCCCCGGTTCTTGAAATTCTCTACTGCCATTGCAATATTGGCTCCGGCATGGATCGCCATATTTTCACCGGATGTGATGATGAATACCTGATCCGCATAGCCTTTTCGCATGGGCATGGAAAAGCCACCGCAGACTACATCACCAAGTACATCATATAACACGATATCCGGCTGGTAGGTCTCATAAGCACCGGTTTCTTCCAGCTTCTCAAGGGCGGTGATAATCCCGCGTCCTGCACATCCAAGTCCCGGTGTCGGTCCACCTGCTTCTACACAGACCACACCTGCATAGCCAACCGTAACCATATCTTCCAGTTTTAGATTCTGTTGCTTCTGTTGGAACATTTCCAGTACGGTTGGAATCTCCTTTCCGTGTCGGAGCTGGATGGTCGAATCCGCCTTCGGATCACAGCCGATCTGCATGACCTTGTATCCTTTTTCGGCAAGTGCCACCGCAAGATTGGATACAGTTGTGGATTTTCCGATCCCGCCTTTTCCGTACACTGCTATCTTTTTCATTCCGCTTTTTCCTCCGCTTTCGTAATGACGTTCGAGTACGCCGTTTTTGTGGATACCCCATTCAGACGCCCGATCTTCCCTGACAAAGCACTGATCATATCTTGCGGTGCATCAATGGCGATGCTGATGATATTAATTCCCTTCTCCCGGTACGGAATTCCCATTCTTCCAATGATATACTCTCCTGCTTCATGCAGGTAATGGTTCAGTTCCTCAATCGCGGCAGGATTCTCCACAATAATTGAAATGACTGCTACTCTGGTGTCCATGAAAAGTCTCCTTTCTTTTTTGAAATATCACCGATTCCGCATTTCAGATTGTTTAGCAGATACGTGGCAGCAATTCTCCGCCCGGCTGTGGAAGAAGTGCCTGCGTTCCGATTTCTGTAGTCATGACTACTTTCCCCGGCTGCTCTGCAGTTACTTCTCCGATAATTGCCGCATTCTGTGAATACGGACATTTGTGCAGTACTTCTACAATCTTTTCTGCCTCTGCTTTTGGTGCCATAATGACCATTCTTCCTTCACATGCAAGGTAAAGTGGCTCCAGTCCAAGCATTCCGCAGACTCCCTTCACTTCCGGTGCAACCGGAACTTTTTCAGCATCCAGACGGATTCCAACATTACTCTGTCCCGCAATCTCATAAAGTACTGTTCCAACTCCACCTCTTGTCGCATCACGGATGACATGCAGATCATGTGTTGCATTTATCACTTCTTCTACAGTATGCCATAGTGGTGCACAGTCACTGGTCACATCCGCTTCGATTCCGAAGTCTTCTCTTGCAAGAAGGATCGTACAACCATGGCGTCCCACATCTCCGGTCACAATGATTGCGTCTCCCGGCTGTGCCAGTTCTCCTCCGACTTTTACGCCGTCCTCGATCTGTCCCAGTCCGGTTGTTGTGATAAATACACCGTCTACCTGTCCCTTTCCTGCTACCTTGGTATCTCCGGATACAATACGGACACCGGCTTCTTTTGCCGTTTTCTCCATTGCTGCTGCAATCTCTTCCAGTTTTTCCATCGGAAATCCTTCTTCAATTACAAATGCACAAGTCAGATAAAGTGGTTTTGCTCCCATACATGCAAGGTCATTAACTGTTCCACAGATGGAAAGCTTTCCGATATTTCCTCCTGGGAAGAATGCCGGAGATACAATAAATCCATCCGTAGATACTGCCATTTTTCCGACTGGTGGTGTAAGAACTGCCGCATCATCCGCAGTCAGATCCGGATTGGCAAAATGTGCTGCAAATACTTTATCGATCAGCTCTGAAGTCTGCTTTCCGCCGGCTCCGTGTGCCATAGTTACTGTCTGGTTGTCCATTTTATTTTCCATTTTTAACTTCCTTCTCTCCTAATCGTTTCCGTATATATGATACCGGATTGTTCCGGTGTTCCATTCTTTCGTTTCCCTGATACCGGATTGTTTCGCACTTACGTGCTCTCACAATCCTCAAAGCATTCGTAATCCGCTCATTTTTCTTCGTAAAATCGCTACTTACTCATATTTTGGCGGGGATAAAGGTCAGAAGTCTTCCTGCAAGCAAGCTTGCGTCGATGTTCCATTCCTTCGTTTCCCTGATACCGGATTGTTTCGCACTTTCGTGCTCTCACAATCCTCAAAACATTCGTAATTCGCTCATTTTTCTTCGCAAAATGGCTACTTACTCATGTTTTGGCGGGGATAAAGGTCAGAAGTCTTCCTGCAAGCAAGCTTGCGTCAGACTTCTGACTTTTATCCCCTGGTATCATACATATAGTAAGCCGAGCATGCGCCCTCGCCGGATACCATGCAGGCTCCTACCGGGTGCTGCGGTGTACATACCTTGCCAAACACCTTGCAGTCGGACGGTTTGCATTTTCCCTGCAGTACATCTCCGCAGCGGCATGCCGGATTTGCTTTTCCTTCGATCTTTGGCATATTGTATTTCTTTCTGGCATCGTATGCTTCCCATTCTTCTCTCAGCTGCATACCGGATCCCGGAATGATTCCAAGACCTCTCCACTCGCTGTCGCATCCTTCCATCAGTTCATTCACCAGCCTCTGTGCCTCACGGCTTCCTTCTCTGGTGACAACTCTCGGATAGCAGTTTACGAAGAACGGCTTTCCTTCCTGGAAGCGTACCAGTGCGACCGCAAGTGCTGTGAGCAGTTCTTTTGCCGTAAATCCTGCTACCACACCGCTGACTCCTTCTTTTACCAGTTCCTCACAAAGTTCGGTCCCCGTGATTGCATTGACGTGTCCCGGATATAAAAATACATCCGCACTGCCTTTGAGTGCCTCGTAGGCTCCCGGCATGGTCTTATTGGCAACCAGAAGAGAATAATTGGAAATTCCATCTTCCTTTGCCTGTTTAACCGAAAGGCATCCTGCAGGTGTCGTTGTCTCAAACCCAACGGATAAAAATGTCACCTGTTCTTCCGGATGATCTTTCGCATATTTTTCCGCATCTGCCGGTGAATAAACGATATGGATCTTTGCTCCTTTTTCTCTTGCTCCGGCAAGGCTCATCTGACTTCCCGGTACGCGGACCAGATCACCAAATGTACAGATCGTCACCTGCTTCTCCAACGCCAGATAAATTGCTTCATCAATAAAGCTGACCGGTGTTACGCAGACCGGGCATCCCGGTCCTGAGATCAGTTCTACCTGCTTTGGCAAAAGTTTTCGGATCCCCAGACGGAAAATTTCATGGGTATGGGTTCCGCATACTTCCATGATCCGCACTGCCGGTCCGTCATAATTTTCTATGATCTCTCTGGCTGTTCGTTTCTTTTGTTCTTCCATTACAGCAGTTCCTCCATAAGCTGACCGGTCTCGCTTTCATCTTCATCGGTGATCTTTGCGATCGCAACTCCGGCGTGGACCATGACGTAATCACCTGGTTCCAGATTCTCCAGGAGCTTGGATGAAACCTCTCTTTTTGCACCGCCTGCGTCAACGACGGCGGTTCCGTTACTGATTTTTACAACTTTTGCTGATAATCCAACACACATGTGGGTAATTCCTCCTTTTCCTCTTTTATTTGTAAGTTCTAATAGCTTTAGATTAACTTTGTTTAAAATTTTTTATGTCTGATTTTAATTTTCTAAATCTATAAAGTCTGGTTTTATTTTATCTCATGCTTCTGTAAATATGCCATTGCGTAGGCTGCCTGACCAAGTGACAATCCTCCGTCATTTGGTGGAATGAGGTGATGGTGCAGGGTGATGAGACCGTGCTTAACCAGACCTTCTTCTACCAGCCGTAGTAGTAAGCGGTTCTGGAAAACTCCACCGCTTAGGGCAACTTTCCGGATTCCGGTCTGATGACTTGCTGTGAGGGCTGCGGATATGATCTGTCTTGCAAGTTCCTGGTGGAACTCGTATGCAAGTTGTCCGGCATCTTCCCCGGCAAGACGTTTTTTTGCGAGGTTTTTGACTAATTCGCCGGTATTTAGAATCAGGCGGTCTTCTGCCGTTTCTGTAAATGGCTTAAGCATGAGGGGTTCGTATGGATGCTGCATTGTTTTTTCGTAAGCTTCTGCTGCGAACTCTAATGCCGTAGATGCTTCTCCCTCGAAAGTGGATTTTTTCCGGATTCCGAGGATAGCACTGACTCCATCAAAGAGACGGCCGGCACTGGTAGATTGAACAGCATTCAGGTGTCGTCCGGTCATTGTCACCAGTACTTTTGCCTCCGGTTCGGTGCAAAGCTCCAGTTTCTTCATCCATTCGACCGTTTTTTCTTTATCCTGCAATTCTTCATAGAGAAGAGAACCGGCAATTCGCCAGCCTTCTTTTGCAGAAAGATCTCCACCTACCTGCCAGAATGGCTTAATGCTGCCAAGTCTTTCAAATCCATCGTAATCACACCGAAGAATTTCTCCACCCCAGATGGTTCCATCCGTTCCATAGCCGGTTCCGTCAAAGGAAACTCCGATCACCGGATCTTCGCAGTCATTTTCTGCCATACAGGACAGAATATGTGCAAAATGGTGCTGTATCTTCAGAACCGGAAGTCCAAGTTCTTCCGCAACAACTGTCGCATTGTATTTCGGATGCAGATCGCATGCCACAACCTTTGGTTCTACCTCCAGAAGTGTTTCCATTCTGCCGATCGTTTCTTTTAAAGCTTCCACGGTGCGCAGATCTTCCAGATCTCCCACATAAGGGGATGGGTAAAATCTGCCGTCCACACCGATACAGAATGTATTTTTCAGTTCTCCTCCAGTGGCAAGTACCTGCCCTTTCCACGACATCTGAACCATGGTCGGAAGTGGCGCATAGCCTCTGGATCTGCGGATCATATATGGCTCGTTTTTATAAAAATCCATCACTGAATCATCGGCACGGATCCGGATTTTCCGGTTGTGGGAAAGCATACAGTCGCACAGACGGGAAAGCTCCTGAATCGCTTCTTTGTCCTCCCTGCAGATCGGTGCACCGGATGTATTTCCACTGGTCATAACCAAAAAAGACGGCATCCGGATTCCATCATCATAGGTAAAGAGAAGAAGCTGTACCGGTGCATACGGCAACATTACTCCAACCTTTGGATTACCAGGTGCAATACTTTCGCAAAGTGTTTCTTCACCATCTTCTTTTTTGTCCAGAAGCAGGATCGGTTTTTGATGTCCGGTCAGAATTTTTTCCTGTTCTTCACTAACCAAGCATTCTCTTTTCACAGATTTCAGATCTTTTGCCATAACTGCAAATGGTTTCGCCGGACGTTTTTTCAGTTCTCTGAGGCGCTTCACCGCCTCTTCATTAGTCGCATCGCAGCACAGGTGGAAACCTCCAATCCCCTTAATCGCCACAATTCCGCCTTCTGCAATGGTTCGTCTGGTGTAAATGATTGCGTCTCTTCCGCGTTCTTCTCTGCCGATCAGGTAAACCTCCGGACCACACTCGTTACAACAGACTGGCTGTGCATCGTATCTCCGGGTTGCCGGATCATAATATTCTTTTGCGCAATCCGGACACATCGGAAATTCTTTCATGCTGGTGCGCTCCCGGTCATACGGAAGGGCATCCAGGATCGTAAGTCTTGGTCCACAGCAGGTACAGTTGATAAATGGATGCAGATATCTACGGTTTTTCGGATCAAACATTTCTTCCTTGCATTCATCACAAATTGCAATATCCGGTGAGACAAAAATCTCACCTTTCGTCTTTTCACTTTCAATGATCGCAAACTCCGTAAAGTCTTCTGCTTCTTCTACCGGCTCAATATTCATTTTCAAAATTGCTGCCCGCTTCGGCGGCTTATTCTCAATATCCGAGATAAATCCATCCACTGCCGCTTCCGGTCCCTGCGCAAAGATTTCCACATACGGACCTTTATTGGACACGCTGCCCCGGATCTGATGCGTAGCCGCATGCCTGCTCACAGTCGGACGAAATCCTACGCCTTGCACGATCCCATAGACGCGGATCTGTTTTGTCACTTCATTTTTCATCTATTCACACAGTCTCCCTGACACTGCAAAATGTCTTGTATTTACGAAGATTCCCTGAAAATCCGGAACCATTTTTTCCATACATGCATCTGCGAAAATGATATCAAATCCACCATTTTTCACAAGATCGATATAATCATCTTCCTCACGCAACGACACATCCTGCGGACAGGCAAGCTCTTTTTTCCTCATAAACCAGGTTGCTGTCTGCACCTCTGCCAAATTCTCTCTTTTAAGAATTTCCTGCCGGATTGCTTCCGCCATCACCTGCTGGTGTACCACAAGGATCTTCTTTCCCTGATAGTCCAGATTCGGAACCAACTCACCTGCTGCCGGATAACCGATCTCATACGGCGTACCAAAGGTCTTTTCCAAATATTTGGCTGCTTCCAGTGCTGCCGCAGATACAACAATATTTTTGCCAGCTTCCGATGCCCTTTCTACTGCCTCAAGCCCATCGCCCATTCCATAGCAAATGGCTTCTTTTCCTTCTTTTTTCAGTTCCTCTCTTACTTTATCTGCTGCTTTCAGATCGCTTACATCCTGTGGCGTCATTCCAAGGATACCGACTTTTTCTTTGCATACCTCATATTTTTCCTTTGCAAATGCAGTAAATAATGCAAGATACGCTTTTTCTTCCCCTTTATCGTAAAGCTCCATTCCGTCGGTATCAATGGCAAGAATCGGAAGGTCGGTCTTTTTTTCACACATTCTTTTCAGTGCCTGGTAATCCGTTCCGATCACAGCCGGAACCGGAGTGCCGACAATCGCCGCAAAATTCGCATCAATCTTATCAGCTGCATCGACCAGCTTTGCGACCAGACGGTCATCTCTTCCAAGGATTGCATCCATATCACGAAGTCCTGCGCTGAATACTGCACTTTTCCGTTCAAACCATCTCGGCTCATCAAAACCGCAGACATTTCCTGTGCATCCTCCCGCGTCGCAGATGACGATGATTCCGCCAAGTTCATATAACACAGACACTGCACCCGACTGATCCGGTGCAAATGGTGTCAGATATTTTCTAAGTCCTCTCATGCTACACCTCCAAAAGGGTTTCAAACAACCGTGTCACACCTGCATAACCATAAGGCTGTCTGTCCTGATTCCAGATCACATTCGGCTGATCCGGATGATAGTATCCCGCATCCTTTCCAATGGTCATATTCACGCCGCTCTTTTCCGGATCGTAGTACAGCATGGTCGGTTCCATATTGGAAAATACCTTCGTCTCCGGGCTGAGCCGGGATAACTGGTTCAGGTAAATAAAGTTCTCTGCTGTCAGTGTTCCATAGATTTCCGGCACCTTAAATCCATATTTGATCATCGCAAGTGCCATTTCAAATGGATCTCCGTTCATGCATTCCCCAATCGCAAAGCTTGCCTCCGGCCGTTTCTCTTTGAATTTCGCCACGGTTTCTTCCGCTTTTTCACGATAAACTTCATCAGAAAATGTCACCCCAAGCACTTTCCCAAATGCCTGATACTGGCTGGCGATCTTGTCTGTCTGGTAGAGTCTCCTGAGTTCAATAAACGGAATCTGCAGACGGTTATGAAAATCCTCTGCCGCAAATCTGGCTTCCGGGTGAAGTACCAGATTAAAATTTGCCTCAGACATGGTCTGATATTCCTCATAGTCCTTGCATCTGGAGATTTCATGGATGGTCTTAACTCCTGCGCTGTGCAAAAGATCATACAGCTCACACTCATCGATCAGCGGCGAGAAAAATCCAAGCAGGTTCACCACATTTCCTTTTTTCTTCTTTGGCTCCAGAAGGGAATATAAAGACTGACGTACATGTACCATCGGCGGCTTTCTTCCTTCTCTTGTCAGCGCGTACATGTAGCATGGTCGAACCGGAAGTCCGGCTCTTTCTTCCGCTTTTCTGCACACACGCTCCATGTCCGTCCCAAGAAGAGCATCTACACAGGTAATACAGATCATCACAACGGACGGTCTCTTTTCACAGCAATTGCAGATTTCTTCTACTGCCTTCGGAATCTTTTTCAAATGACGTCCCGTTACGATATCGGTCTCGTCCATCATCAGATAGAAAAAACGGTTATCATATTCCCTCATGGAACTGATAAGCGAAGTATTTCGTCCACAGCAGCCCGGTGCCACGATCAGCATGATCGAATCCGGCACAGCAAGTCCCGCTCTTTTTACTCCGAATCCTTCTGCTCCCGGTGAGTTAAATGCAAGCGTTGCCGGTGAGCTGTAGATCAGGTGTGTATTCGACCGGAGCTGTGCCGGAATCGCATCTCTTCCCAGTTTATTTAATTCTTTTACGGTACAATAATATGCTTCTTTTGCCATACCTTCTATTCCTCACTCTTCAGTAATAACTCTGCCAGATCAAAAAATTTCTTACTGATCGCGGAATCTTTGTCCCCTTCGATCACCGTCATTCCCTGATCCTCATAGCGGATGATCTCATCACTTCTCGGGATTTCCCCGACGATCGGGATCCCGCTTTTTTCGGAAAATGCCTGTACTTTTTCCGTCTCATTTTCCACATTCCTGTGGTTCAGTACAATACCGAATACTCTGGCATAGCTTCTGTCCTCAAAATTCCTCACCGCACTTGAAATATTATTTGCTGCATAAAGTGCCATCTTTTCTCCGGAAGTTACGATCAGAACCTTTTCGGCGTACCCTTCCCGAATCGGTGCTGCAAAGCCACCGCATACCACGTCACCAAGAACGTCATAAAGTACAACATCCGGCTTATATGTTTCAAATAACTGCAAATCTTCTAACAGCTGGAATGTGGCAATAATCCCGCGCCCCGCGCATCCAAGTCCCGGTGTCGGTCCACCTGTTTCAATGCAGAGCACACCACCATAGCCTTCTTTTGCAATATCTGAAAGCTCCTCCGGTTCTTCATCCTCTTCTCTCATATAATTCATCACCGGTCTGAGCGGCTCGCCGCCAAGCAGATTGATCGTAGAATCTGCTTTCGGATCACATCCAATCTGGATTACTTTCTTTCCCATCGCCGCAAATGCTGCCGCCAGGTTGGACGTAATCGTAGACTTTCCAATACCGCCCTTTCCATAAATTGCAACCTTTAACATAATCCTTTTTCCTTTCTATAACCAAGCAGACAATTTATCGTATACACAAAAAACCCGTCTCCCAAAACGGTAGACGAGTCCCACTATACATCTTCGTATATCACCAACTGTTTCCCGCTCGGATCTACCTTGCCGTCAAAGTCTCTTGTATAAAATTATCTCCATTCAGCATTCAGATAGGAATCTTCCACTCCGTCTGCATCATTATTTTTAATTATATCTCCACGCCTATAGGTCAGTCAATTCTAACTATGTTTTATCATGGTATTTTTCTATATTTTTTCAGAACTTTTCTATGAATAACTGGTCAAATTCCCCATAAAATCTTGTAACAAACTTTATTGCAGCGTATACTACACCTATAAAACAAAATTTTGAGGAGCCCATATGATAAAAAAATTTTCACTACACTGTATAGAAAAAGTTTTATTCTTCATCGGCATTTTTCTGCTTACCAGCGAAATCCTGAAACAATTACTCCTGACCTTCGTCATGAATAATGGGCACTACAACCTGTGGTACTTCCCATTCCAGCTCTGCAGCCTCCCGATGTATCTGCTGGTTCTCTACCCATTTTTTCACACAGAACCTGCCAGAAATACCATCCTCGGCTTCCTTTCCACCTATAATCTTCTCGGTGGAATTGCCGTTTTTTTCGATACCAGTGGAATGCATTATCCGCTTCTGATCCTGACAGTTCACTCCTATCTCTGGCATATTTTACTAATTGTCACAGGAATCCTGTCCGGTATATTTCTGGTACAGAAATCTGTACCAATGACTCCTCTTTCCTGTTCAAAAAATATTAAAAGACAGCCGACTGACGCTTCTTCACGCCGTCTGCTGCCTTCTTTTTCCCGCATCACTTTGCTCTATATTCTGTTTGCTCTCATCGCAGAATATCTGAACCACATTCTGGATCCCTTTGGTGAAATTAATCTTTTCTACATTAATCCAGATTACCGGATGGAACAGATTTTCTTTTTGAAAATCGGTGAACTCTACGGAAATAATTCTGCAATTCTGGTCTATATCCTTGCGACTATATCAGGGGCTGGGATTTTGTATGGAGCCTGGAATCTCATGATCCGTTTTTATTCTTCTCATTGACATTGCTTTTGGGAAATTTCTGCTCCCTTGCTCACATACTCTGCCCCCACCTTCAAACTAAAACGCCCGGATCTTATCCTCCTCATCATCCGTCGTATCTTCAATCTTCCGTATCACAAGCTCATACGAATAATCATCGCTAACCTTCACCTTCACAGTCTCTCCTGCTTTATGCCCGAAGATTGCCTTTCCGATCGGAGATTCGGTACTGATATAATTATGAATTGAATTTCCACGAATCGAAGTAACCAGCTTATAGGTTTCTTCCTCGTCATCCTCCGGAAAATATACGGTCACACGATTATTGATTCCGGCAACACCTTCTTCGGAAGTATCGGATACAATCTCCGCATTTTTCAGCATTCTTTCCAAATACCGGATCCGGCTTTCATTCTGGTTCTTATATTTTTTTGCTGCATGGTATTCAAAGTTCTCACTTAAGTCTCCCTGCGCACGCGCTTCCTTGACCGCTTCAATGGCTTCCTTACGGATCACATGCTTGCGATGTTGGATTTCCTCTTCAATTTTCTTTACATCACTTTCTGTAAGCTGCTCACGCATCTTTCCATCCTTCTTTCTGTAAAATAATTTCCATCAAAATATGCATCCACTGATGCACCTAACACAAAGCACCTCAATTGTAGCCAATCGAAGTGCTTCGTAAAATTTTCCAATATCCCTAAAAGAAGATTCTCCGGATATCATTATACATCACAAATACCATCAGGCAAAGAAGAAGTGCCATTCCTGCCAGATGTACATACCCTTCTTTTTCCGGAGGCACCCGCTTTCCGCGGATCACTTCCACGATCAGAAATACCAGACGGCCTCCATCCAGTGCCGGAAGAGGAAGTAAATTCATCACTCCAAGGTTCGCTGAAAGCAGGATCGTCATCTGCAGAAGATTCAGGAAAATCAGCAGTGCTCCACCAGATTTGCTTTCCTTATACGTGGTATCCACCGCGCTCACAACGCCCACCGGTCCAGATAACTGATCCACTCCGATCCGTCCTGTCACAAGCTGTTTCAAACTGTCAATCGTCAAATTGATCCAGTATTTAACATTATACGCACTGTATGCGGCAGTCTCAAATACATTGGTCTTAACATAATTGCTGCTCGTAATTCCAATCAGATAATATCCACTGTCATTCTTCTCCGGGGTAACGGAAACCGTATTCTTTTCGCCATTTCTTTTGTATACAATCTTCATCGTCTGTCCCTGATGAAACTGATTGTAAGTAGAAATATCCTTGAAAATATGGATGTTCTTATCATTGATCTTTACAATCTCATCCCCTGCCTGAAGCCCTGCCTCAGCTGCAGGCGTTCCTGCATTTACTGTTCCTATGACCGGTTTGTCTACACCGACAAAGCAAATAATAATGAATGCACCAATAAAGGCAAGAATAAAATTAAATACCGGACCTGCGGCAATGACCGAGATCCTGCGCCACGGCGATTTGCTGTTGAAGCTTCCCTCTGACAGATCCTCTTTCTCATCTTCCCCCATCACACACGCACCGCCGATCGGCAGTATTTTCAGACAGTAGTCTGTATTTCCGATCTTTTTGTGTGCCAGTGTCGGCCCCATTCCGATCCAGAATTCATACACATTGATTCCATTAATCCTCGCCAGAAGAAAATGTCCCAGTTCATGGAAAAATACGATGAATCCAAAAAGTAAAATCGCCAGTACGATTCCCATTTGCTACCTCCTGCTTCTGATTCTGTCATACGTTTCCTGCTCTGTGTCCAGAATCTGTTCCACAGTCGGATTCGCAATTGTCTTATGTGCTTTCATGCAGTCTTCGATAATCTCTGTAATTTCCAGATATTTAATCTCCCGGTTCAGGAACTGGCTGACTGCAAGTTCATTTGCTGCGTTAAATACCGTTGGAAGTGTTCCACCGCATCGCCCTGCCTCGTAAGCAAGTGCAAGCCCGTAGAAGGTATCCATATCCGGCTTTTCAAAATCAAGGTGTCCGATACTCCAGAAATCCACACGTTCTCCCGGAAGAAATCTTCTTTCCGGATAATAAAGTGCATACTGGATCGGCAGCTTCATATCCGGAGTACCAAGCTGTGCGATCACGGCTCCGTCCACATACTCTACCATAGAATGGATCACACTCTGCGGCTGTACAACCACCTGCACATCATCAATATCCACATCAAAAAGCCATCTGGCTTCCATCACTTCCAGTCCTTTATTGACCATGGTCGAAGAATCGATCGTAATCTTACGTCCCATCGCCCAGTTCGGATGCTTTAAAGCATCTTCCACACGGATATTCAGAAGATCCTCCTGCTTCTTTCCACGGAACGGGCCACCGGATGCCGTAAGCAGGATCTTCTTCAATTCATTCTTTCCATGGCTTCCCTGCAGAGACTGGAAAATGGCACTGTGTTCACTGTCCACCGGAAGGATCTTCACACCACATTCCTTTGCAAGCGGCATAATGATATGCCCTGCCGTAACCAGTGTCTCTTTATTTGCAAGGGCAATATCCTTTCCGGCTTTGATCGCTGCAATTGTCGGACGGATGCCGATCATACCCACGATCGCCGTTACAAGGATCTCACTTTCCTCCATCGTGGCAATCTCCAGAAGTCCATCCATTCCGGAAACAACCTTTACATCCAGATCCCGGATCCGGCTTTTCAGTTCCTTTGCCTTCTCTTCTGTCCACATTGCCACAAGTTTTGGCTGGAATTCCCGGATCTGTTTTTCCAGAAGATCCACATTTGTCCCTGCCGCAAGCCCTGTCACTTCGATATCTTTGTTCTCACGGATCACCTCAAGTGTCTGGGTTCCTATCGAACCTGTTGAACCTAATATTGCTATTTTTTTCATTTGATACCTCCTGTCAGATTACATCAGTGCAACTGCCAGATAATAAATCACCGGAGCCGTGAAGATCACACTGTCGAAACGGTCCAGGATTCCACCGTGTCCCGGAATCAGTTTTCCGTAATCCTTGATCTCATGATTTCTCTTGATCGCAGATGCTGCAAGATCCCCGATCATGGAAATGATTCCACCAACAAAACAGATCAGCGCATATTCGCCGACTCCTGCCGAAGCACCACCCCATTTATTGATCGCAAGAGCGTAAAGTGCGCCGAGAAGTGCTGCGCCTGCAAGTCCACCGATTCCGCCCTCTATGGATTTCTTCGGGCTGAGCTTCGGTGCCATCTTATGCTTTCCGATCAGTACACCCACACAGTACGCACAGGTATCACATCCCCAAGAACATAAAAATACAAGTCCCACGAGGAAAAGTCCGTCTTTCAACAGACGTGTCTGATAAATATAGGATAACATAATCGCCACATAAAATACGCCAAAGTACGCAGTCATTACCTGTTCAGACACATATTTCGGAAAGGCAAATACATAAACTGCCATTACAAGGATCAGCAAAATGATTGCAAACATCATCAGATCTTCTTTTTTCTGTGCACGGATCAAAAAATAATAAGCAACTACACCTATATAGCCTACGATTCCGAGTGGTGCTTTCTCAATCTTTACAACCTTGTAAAGCTCGGAAACTCCGATCAGACTGATGATCAGAAGTGTTGCAAACAATACATCCCCGCCAAGGAAGATCGTTGCAAATGCAATGATAACCAGTACAATTCCGCTGAGTAATCTTGTCTTAAACATTTTCTTCGTCCTCCTTGATTCCGCCGTATCTTCTGTCTCTGCTATTATATTGCTCAATTGCTTTTTCTAATTCTTCTTTTGAAAAATCCGGCCACGGAACATCTGTAAAATAAAATTCTGTATAAGCAAGCTGCCATAACAAATAATTGGAAAGTCTGAGTTCTCCGCTGGTACGGATCAGAAGATCCGGATCCGGAATCCCATGTGTATCCAGATATCCTTCAAACAGTTCTTCTGTAATCTCTTCCGGTGCAAATCTGCCATCTGCACAGTCTTTTGTCATTTTTCGCATGGCACGGATCATCTCATCTCTGCTTCCATAATTGATCGCAATCTGGAAATTCAGTCCGTCATTATTTTTTGATGCCTCTTCCAGTTCCTTAATTCTGGTACGGATATCTTCATCCAGACCTGTCTTATCTCCGATCACACGGACACGCATCCGGTTCTTTTCCGCCGTCTTCAGACAGGTTTTCATATAGTTACGAAGAAGCTTCATCAGTGCATCCACTTCACTCTTCGGTCGACTCCAGTTCTCTGTGGAAAACGCATAGACCGTCAGATATTTGACACCCATCTTATAAGCAGCCTCACAGATCTTTTCCACATTCTTGCTGCCCTGCGCATGCCCGTAGTTTCTCGGCATTCCCTTTGCTTTCGCCCATCGTCCGTTACCGTCAAGGATAATGGCTATATGCTGCGGTACATTCATCTTTTAACCCTCTCTTGATTGATACTAAATTTGCTGATATAAAAAAGGAAAAGAGGCGCCAAACATCTCGCCGCCCCTTATCTTTCCTTCTTATACTGTCATAACTTCTTTTGACTTTGCATCGACTGCTGCATCAACTTCCTTGATGTATTTGTCAGTCAGCTTCTGAATCTGATCTTCAAGATCCTGAATTTCATCCTCTGAAACGTCTGTGCCTTTCAGCTTCTTGAATGCATCATTTCCATCACGGCGGATGTTACGGACTGCAACCTTGGATGCTTCTCCTTTTTTCTTAACATCTTTCACCAGTTCTTTTCTTCGTTCCTCTGTCAGTTCCGGGAATACCAGACGGATAACAGTACCATCGTTTGTTGGATTGATTCCGATATCAGACATCAGGATTGCTTTCTCAATATCTTTGATGATCTTCTTTTCCCATGGCTGAATCTGAATCATACGTGCTTCCGGAACAGAAATGTTCGCTACCTGCTGGATTGGTGTCGGTGTTCCATAATATTCTACCGTTAATTTGTTCAGAATATTCGGGTTTGCACGTCCTGCACGGATAGAAGCAAGCTCTGTATCCAGTGCATGGATGGTTTTCTGCATCTTTTCATCGTATATTTTTAATTTTTCGTTCATATGTTATCCTCCCTTAATGGGTGCTGCTTATACAGTCACCTTTGTTCCGTTGAAATTACCGCTCATTGTCTCTACGATACTGTTCTCTTCGTTCAGTCCGAATACCAGCATCGGCATCTTATTCTCAAGGCACATGATCGATGCGGTCAGATCTACTGCCATAAGCTTCTTATCGATGATTTCCTGAATAGAAATCTCATCATACTTCTTCGCTTCCGGATTCACCTTCGGATCGCTGTCATAGATTCCGTCAATTGCTTTTGCAAGAAGCATTGCATCTGCTTCAATCTCAATTGCACGGAGAACAGCTCCTGTATCTGTTGAAAAATACGGATGTCCTGTGCCACCTGCGAAAAAGATTACTTTTCCTTCGTTCAGTGCTTCCACTGCTGCATCTTTTGAAAACAGGGAAGTGAATGCTCCACAGACAAATGGAGTGAAAACCTCTGTCTTCATGCCTACATGTCTGAAAATATCGGATACATAGATGCAGTTCATCACCGTTGCAAGCATTCCAATCTGGTCAGCTTTGGTACGGTCGATCGTCTCACTGGTTCTTCCTCTCCAGAAATTACCGCCTCCGGTTACGATTGCAACCTGGATTCCCTGATCTACGATCTGCTTTACCTGCTTTGCAACGCCAATGCATGTTGCCTCATCAAAACCTGTCTTTTTGTCTCCTGCAAGTGCTTCTCCGCTTAATTTTAAAAGAACTCTTTTCATCTGTCTTTGCTCCTGTCTCTTGGTTTTTAAGATACTTTCGCATACCTGGATTTAGTATAGCATACCTGGGTTTAAAATGGAAGTTCTAAGTTTATTACATTGAGGGTGGGTAGCGCAAAATTTTGTAGAATTGGAGGAATTGACGCAGAATGTGCAAATGATTGGAACTATGCTTCTTTATTTTCTGGCTTTCCTGGCAACTGGGCGAGGATGATGGCACTGAACATCAGAATGCATCCTGCTATTTCTCGGATACTTAGTTTCTGACCTAATATCACCCAGCCTCCGAGGACAGAGAATACGGACTCCAGACTGAGGATCAGGGATGCCACGGTTGGATCGGCATCTTTTTGTGCCACGATCTGGAGGGTATAGGCTACACCACTTGAGAGAACTCCGGCATAAAGTACCGGTACTGCTGCTGCGAAAATATCTGACAGCCGTGGTGTTTCAAATAAAAACATTGGAATTGCCGACAAAACTCCGGTTATAAAGAACTGGGTGCAGGCGATCCGCACACCGTCTGCTTTTGGTGAAAAATAATCGATCACCAGAATGTGGATGGTAAATACAACCGCACATAGCAGTACCAGAATGTCTCCTTTTGCAAGTACCAGCTTATCGGTAATACACAGCAAATACAAGCCTGCGACAGAAATTGCCACGCTTATCCAGATTCTCACTCCGGCTTTCTTTTTCAGAAAAATTCCAAAGATCGGCACAAGCACGATATAAAGTGCTGTAATAAATCCGGCTTTTCCTACCGTTGTGTACTGTATTCCGATCTGCTGCAGGTTACTTGCCACACAAAGTGCCAGTCCACAACAGATTCCACCCAGGATGACATTCTTTTTTTCTTCTTTCCTATCTGTTTTTTTCTGTCTTTCTGCTCCGTCATTTTTCGCACGCCATTTGTCCAGGAAACAGATACATGGAATCAGAAAAATCCCACCAATCAAAGAGCGTACACAGGTAAATGTAAAGGGCCCGATATAATCCATCCCCACGCTCTGTGCTACAAAAGCTGTTCCCCAGATAAATGCGGTCAAAAAGAGCATCAGTGTATTCTTTCCTGTCATTTTCTTCATCGAGCCGTCTCCTATTTGCCAAGTTCGTGAAGATATAATTTTGCTTCTGTTTCAATGAAGATCGTTCCGGCTCCGTTTACACTGAAGAATTCGATCAGAAGAACGTGACGGATTCTTCCGTCCAGAATATGTACACGGTTGACACCATTTTTTGATGCCTGAAGACCATAGCCGATGATCTCGTCAAATTCTTTCGGGAAATTACGTTCTTTGCGCAGTTTTTCTACTTCCGGAACGGTAATCTTATAATAAATATCTTTTCTCTCTTCGTCTTTGTAGATTCCAGGATATTTTGACAGATAAACCAGCTTGTCCGCCTGCATCTTCTCTGCAATCTCAAGTGCAGTCTCTCTTGGATCAATATATTCGCTTTCGTTGTCGATATCATTTGGCACGATGACCGGAATATAATCATTGTCCAGCATCAGACCAATCGTCTCTGTATCCACGCCGCAGATACCGATTGCCTTAACTCCACAGAGTTCAAGGAGCTTGGCAATCCGCTTATTTTCACGGAATTTGTCCAGTCCCATACGGGTAGCATGTACCACGATCGGACGCATACCAACGCTCTTTAAAAGAACGATATCCTGCATCAGTCTCTGCTCTTCCACTCCGCTGAGCCACTCGGCACATCCGTACTCGATAACTACTGTCTTCTGATTAAAGTCTCTGATATATGGTAATGCATCTATCAGGATTGAAGCTTTATGCTCCACAAGTTCTAATTCTTTATCCATGATTACACCTCATTTTTTGTTTTATCTAAAACAGTATAGCATAGAATGATCTCTATTTGAAGAACCCATTTTTCAAAAAAAACAGGAAGTGGCAAATGTTCTGTAAAATCACCCTTTTTCGCTGCTACCACCATTTTTTTCACATCCATTATACCCGGAAGAACCGGTTCCTTGCATCAGCAAAGTACCGGTTCCTCTGTCTCATTTATTTGATTCGTGATATAGGCTTCCATTCCGCTCTCCGGAATCCCAAGTGCTATGGATAGCTCCGAATACAGGTTGCCTTCTGCCATCCTCAGATAACGTTCGTCAGTCGCCGTGATCTTCTTTCCCTGCTTCAGGCGGGACATCTTCCGCTGATAAAGGGTTTTGATGATCCGCACCCATTCTGCACATTTGCAGCTTTTCATGCATTCCTTGTACTTTTCCTCTCTCTGCTTCTCGCTTCCGATCCAGAGTCCTTCGATCTGTGGAATCTCACGGATCAATTCTTCTGCTTCTTCTTTGGAAATGACTTTTCTCATGACAATCTTCTCATTGTCTACCGGTGTAAATACTTTTCCATGCTTTTCACGTACCGGTCGCAGAATATAATACAGTTTGTCCTTCGGCACTCCATTCATTTTCAGCGTCGTAATTTCAGTCACTTCACAAATTCCTGTCCGGCCATAAACAATCAAATCTCCTACTTCGTACATTCTCTTCCTTCTTTCTTAAACTTGCCGAATCTCTACTTCTTTATTTTATCAGAAAATTAGTTTAAATTCTAATGTTTTTCAGATTTTTGTGAATCTTAGTCAAAGCTAACGCCTGTGGTTTTATGCAATTTTACTAGAAAATAGGGGGATTTTGTCGCAAGATGCGTCCCAAAAAGAGTCCTGCCCCATTCTTTTTGGGACTTAGACACTCGACTAAAATTTACTCTTTTTCCACAGTACGAGAAATTGATAAAATCGGGGAAGGGGCGCTTGACCGTTGTTCCAGGTGGAAGGTGTTTCTTGAAGATACGCTTTATTCATATGGGCACTCTTTCAATAAACATTCAACCGCCATCCGGTATTCCCGGATGGTCTGGCTTTTGCGGGTTTGCGTCAGATATTCTTCGCTGTTTTTAAAGTTTTTTCCAAGATACCACCAGAGTTCTTTCATTTTGACTACTGCGTTTTTTTCTTCTGGAGATTTTTCGATATAGGCATCAAGAAGATGATCGCAGAATGTAGCAATCTTCTTGGTGTCAAATGTAGATTTCCCTTTTATCACTGCCGGAAGAAATGGGTTCATCAGAATTCCTCTTCCGAGCATGATGCATTCTGCTTCGGGAAATTTCTCCTGGAAAATTTTGTAGTCTTCCGCACAAAAAATGTCTCCATTATAGACCAGAGGATTTTTGCTGTTCCGGCAGGCGTAGGCAAAAGTGGTCCAGTCGGGTTTGTTTTTGTAGTAATCCTGCTGGACTCTTGGGTGAAGGATCAGTTCTTCCAGAGGATATTGGTTATAGATATCCAGAAGCTCTTCGAACTCTTCCTGATCATATTTACCGCTTCTTGTTTTGATAGAGATTTTCATATCGAGTTGATTGAAAACTTCGGCAAGGAAACGATTCAGTTCATCGGGATAAAACAAAAAACCGGATCCCCTTTTCCGGTTGACGACTGTTTTGGAGGGGCAGCCGAGATTCAGATTGACTTCTTCATATCCGAATTCTTTCAACTGCCGGGCCAGGCGGATGAAATCCTCGGCGCGGTTGGTCAGGATCTGCGGAACGGTATACATGCCCTCATTATTTTCCGGAAGGATCTCATTCCATTCCTGTCTGCTGAATTTGCCTTTCGGGTTTGGATTTAAAAATGGTGTAAAATATTTATCCATTGGTTCAAAAAAGGTGTGATACGCCCTGCGGTATACCTCACCTGTAATGCCCTCCATTGGCGCCAGATAGATTTTCATGACCTGTCTACCTCCGTCACATAAAGTGTTTCTTTGTCTACCCGGAAATGAATTTCCATTCCCGCGTAAGACATGCCGTAAATCCGGACTGGATCCTTTTGATAAGAAGGTCTCGGATCCTGCTCCAGGATCTGAATCAGTGCTGCTCTTTTTTCAGCCGGAATCTGTTCCAAATACATTTCCGGGAAATTCACATCCAATTTATAATCTTTCTTTTCTTCCGCGAAACCGCCTTTTGCCTCCGGGTGGCTATCCACGTATGGAAGGTAGGGCTTGATATCGTAGATCGGCGTCATATCCAAAAGATCCGCACCTTCCACGATCAGCACCGGGCCTTCTTTTTCCCGGAATTCCACCCCAATAAGCTTTACGGAAGAAAGTCCGATCGGATTCGGGCGAAATGGAGAACGGGTGGCAAAAACTCCCACCCGTCTGTTACCACCAAGCCGCGGTGGACGTACTGTCGGGCTCCAGGTATCCCGGATAGATTCCGAAAATTCCCAGATCAGCCACAGATAATCATACGCCTCGATTTCCCGCAGTGCATCCGCATTCTGATATTCCGGCAGAAAATGGATTTCTGCCCGGGTATCCGCAAGATTACTCTGTCGCGGAATCCCGAATTTCTCCACAAAATCAGATCTTATATACGCGATCTGCTTTATTTGCATTGTTCTTTTTCTCCATCAACAAACATCATCACAAAAGCAACTGCCAAAATTGCAGAAGCGATCAGAAGTGCCTTTTCAGCAAACATTTCCACACAGGCATTTCCGATAACTGCACCGATCACAAAGAAGAAGATGATTCCATAGTACAAAAGTCCTTTCTTGATATACTCTTTATCCTTCGTGTTCGCATAACTGCACATATGCTGGGTCGCACTTCGTAAGTTTCCGATGCACATGGTGGTTGCAATTCCGTTTCCATGGATTTTGCGGAAGCTTTCCACCTGAATCCCACACGCAAGGGACGTGAGTGCATTCGCCACCAGATTAAAATCCTGTGGGATAAAGCTGACACTCAGCAGGATCACTGCCTCACAGAATACCGAAATCTGTCTCCAGTGCAGAAGTGTCAGATCTTTCGTCCGTATTTTCACCAGATCCGCAAGGGCGATTCCAATGGCAAATGCCAGCACCGGAACCAGATAGTGGAGTGCCATATGCCAGTTTCTCTCTGAAATATTGATTCCAAGAAGCAGAATATTTCCGGTTTGTGCATTGGCAAATACTTTTCCTCTGCACATATAGGAATAAGCATCCATAAATCCACCGGCAATCGCAAGGATCACACCAAGTTTAATTGATTCTGACATCTGTTTTGAAAATTTCAAGTTACTCATCCTCTCTGTCGTATGCTTTGATGTATACAAAATTCTCATTGTTTCGTTCTGTATGATAATCCAAATTCAGTGCCGCGTCAAGAAAATCCTTACCACCGGACTCCACTGCCTTCACCGTCATGCCAAGTGCCGCTTCCACGTCCTGCACCGTCAGATCATCCAGAAAGACCTCTTCTCCACTTCGCAGCATATTGATCGGAATCTGCAGAGTATCTCCCAGATCCTCTCCTGCTTCTTTTCTCTCTTTTAACTGTGCCACCAGATCCTGTCCGGTAATCAGACCGGATACGGTGATCGTCTCACCAAAGAAATCATTACGGATGCAGGCAACCGTGATCTTTACTTTTGGAAATGCTTCCGTGATCCTGTCTGCAAATTCCTGAATTGTCGGATACGCAAGCTTTGCAGTCGCAATGGTAAATGTCCGTGCGATCCCTTCTTTTAACTTTGGATATTCTTCACTTTCCCGAAGCTCTTCAAAGGCATGGTAAAATTCATCCCGTAGAAGCCGCATCATGCCAACACCATTTTCCAGCTGGATATATCCGTCATAACGTCCTTCCTCTGGGAAATCCCGCTCTGCAAGGATATACCACTCGTCACTTGCATGGATAAAATGAAGTCCAAACTCGTCATACGCCTTCTTCTGATAGCTCTCGATCAGATCAATGACCTCTTCCGCTTCTTCTTTATCAAAAAGCTCCAGTGGATAAAGTCCCTCCCTGTACTTGGAAAGTCCTGCCGGAACCACTGACACACTCCGCATAAACGGCAGATACTTCATCAGATCTTCGATAGAACGCTTCAGCTCATCCTTATCATTAACTCCCTTGCACAGTACGATCTGCCCATTCATCTCCACATGTCCGGCATACAGATCATCCAGGAATTTCAGCTTTTCTCCGGCGAAACGATTGTGGAGCATCTTGCAGCGCAGCTCCGGGTTCGTTGTCTGCACAGAAATATTGATCGGCGCAAGCTGCATCTCGATAATACGGTCCACATCTTTCTGCTTCATATTTGTCAGGGTAATATAATTGCCCTGCAGGAAAGACAGACGGGAATCATCATCTTTAAAATACAAGGTCTCACGCATTCCCGGCGGCATCTGGTCGATAAAACAGAAAATACACTTGTTGCTGCAGGAACGGTAGTCGCTCATCAGACCATTTTCAAATTCTACGCCAAGGTCATCATCATACTCTTTCTCGATCTCCAGAAGCCATTCTTCCCCGTCCAGCTTGCGGATCAGCACTTCTACATACTCATCCTTGATCATGTAACGATAATCAAAAACGTCCTCTATTTTCTGGTTGTTTATTCGTAGAAGGACATCTCCCGGCTCGATCTCCATCGCCTCGGCAATTGAATCCGGGTAAACCTCACGGATCAGATGTCCCTGATACTCATTTTTCTTACTCAAATTATATTCCTCCCCAAATTCGGAATCGGAAACAAAACCTTTTCCAGGCTAGCTTCCTCTTTCATGTAATCCTCATATTTTTATCATAAACGACTTTTTCTGCAATGATTACATACTTTTTCATCATACCATAAAACTGAAAATTTCGGTAGGGATAAAATTCAGAAGCCTGAAACAGAAGCCTGAAACAAAAATTCACCCATAAATTCAAACGATACCTTCCATTCTCCAGCAAAACACCGGGGAACGAAACCTTTTACGGTCCCATTCCCCGGTGTCCGGTTTGTATATATGGTTATCTATATACAATTTCCATATGCTTCAAAATAAAATATTCTATTTCTGATACCGCATGTTACAAGAAAGGCTTGCGGTCTTTTATTAGAAACGGCTAAATCAAGTTCCTCCTGTTCTTACGCGTATAAGTATTGTCGACTTCTATATAGTAGCATATCTGCGGTGTACTTTCCTAGTGGTAAAAAGGGAGATTCTTTTGCTACTGAAAATACCAGTTTGACAGCTTGCGAAATCCACCGAAATGTATCGAAAAATGTTTTCTTTCTCCAAATTCCTCTTAATTTTTCAAAATAAATTTTCTTCTTTGTAATATCTGTTTAAAATCAGAAACATGATTTTAGTAATTTTTTACAGAAAATCCGTTCGATTCTACACTGCATCCCCACGCTCTGTCACCAGCTCATATCCAACACTTGCTACTCGTCTCCCCATACATCCGCGACATTCTGCTGCCTCTTCACCGGTGCAGATCTTGTTGTCATAAAGCTCATACTGCTTCCGGTTCTTCACCGGAGAAAGGTTCGGCATCACAACATTCGCCCCGGCCTGCAGACCTTTTTCCCTGCCGAGTGGATCCATCGTACCAAGTGCTGTTGTCGCCGGAAGAAGTACCTTCGGCAACAGAATCCGGATCACAGCGAGCAAAAACAGTGTCATCTCCACACTTCCTGCCGGTTCTTTTGCAAACTGCGTATCGTGGTGTGGGATAAACGGTCCGATTCCCACCATCTCCGGCTGCAATTCTTTCAAAAATACCAGGTCTTCTGCCAGATCTTCTGTCGTCTGATAAGGTGAACCAACCATCATGCCAGCCCCCACCTGATAACCAAGCTTCTTCAGATCATACAGACAATTCTTACGAACGGCAAGGCTCATCTTCTCCGGATGCAGCTTCCGGTAATGCTCCTCATTCGCCGTTTCATGGCGAAGCAGATACCGGTCTGCTCCAGCTTCCCGAAATCTTTTGTAACTCTCATAAGACTTCTCTCCGATAGACAAAGTCAGTGCACATTCCGGATATGCTTCCTTGATTTTTTTAATAATCTCTACCATCCGGTCATCCGTATAATAAGCATCTTCTCCGCCCTGTAGCACAAACGTCCGGAATCCAAGCTCATACCCATTCTCACAGCATGCCATAATCTCATCCTCTGTCAGACGGTAGCGCTTTGCATTCGCATTACTTTTGCGGATTCCACAATAATAACAGTCATTCTTACAATAGTTGGTATATTCGATCAGCCCTCTGGTAAATACCTTTTTCCCGTAATAAATCTCCCGGATACGGACTGCTTCCTCTTTCAATTTCCGGACTGCCTCCGGATCTTCTGCGCATTTTATCAATTCGACAAAATCCGGTTTCGTAAAATCCGGATTTTCGATGAATCTTTCGTAAACTGGTTTCATTCTTTCCATTCTCCCTGCCTGGTTTTCTGTATCTTTTCTGAATTTATGGGCATTTGTCCATGAAATTATAAAATTTATTCTATCACACTTCGTCAGCTGCGGCAATCACTCCATCAATGTCTACGATTTCATCAAGTGGAATCCTGTCTCCACTCTGCAGTACGATTTCATTCAGATAGGTGTCAATCCTCCGGATACAACCGGACTTCTTCTGGTAAGAGCCACCTTCCTTTTTCTGATCCGGTACAAAATATTCAAAATCCACTTCCCGTGGCTTCTGACTCTGGCATACTTCCCGTAAATACAGATCCAGTATCTGTCTGCAATCCTCACTGAGTCTGCGTTTCCGCTCGGTCAGTCTTTCGGTCTCCCTGATTGCATCTTTATGTCCGGTCAGCGCTGCAAACGGGGCAAACTGCGCCGCTCTGTCCTGCCTTGACATCTGCGGATGTCTGACCGATACATGATGCGGTAAATGAATGATATCCTCGTATCCTGTCATGCCCTATGCCCTCCGATCTGCTCATTCCGCTCTTTGGTAGTGGCTCCTTCCTGAAAATTAAGTCCCTTCAGAATTGCATTCTTCCCATACTTCTTCTTAATCGAAAGCACTGCCTCCTGCATCTTCTTCTCCCGTTCAAGCTTCTCATCCTGCTGCTTCTTTTCATTGCCTCCGGTAAAATCAGTAAACAGATCCAGTTGCCGGAATTCTGTCTTATCTGCCGCTTTCTTTTCATCCAATACGTGATTCGCTGCCATCGAAATCCGCCGCACCATTAAATGCGGATTCACAATCCGGTCATACAGTTTCATCACTGCATCCGTTATCATTCTCGCAGAAGCTGTATACTCTCGTAGATTCGCTGTTCCATGTGCATGCTTTGGAATCTTTCTTCCATACCGGTCCACTGTCACCTCCCCTGTATAACCTTTTCCACTTGTCAGATTCTCGATATCATATCCGACAGTCAGCACGATCTGATCCGTAACCAGATGCTTTTCTACAAGATCAAGTGTCAAAAGGTCCAACATCTCTTTAACCACAATTTTCGCCTTTGGGGCATCATACGGGCAATGTAGTACCTGTCCTGCACCAACACTGTTATGCTCCGGCTGATACGCTTTTACATCTGCAATCGTACACGGTTCCCAGCCCCAGGCATGATCGATCAGAAGTTCTGCATTCACACCGAACATTTTATACAAAAGCTCTTCGTTATAAAATTCATTCTCTTTTCCAACCGAGCATCTGGCAATATCTCCCATGGTATACAATCCACATTGTTCCAGCTTTTTCGCATAGCCTCTTCCCACACGCCAAAAATCCGTAAGCGGTCTGTGATTCCACAAAGATCTGCGATAACTCATCTCATCCAGACTTGCAAACCGGAAACCATTCTCATCCGGTTCACTATGCTTTGCCATGATATCCATCGCAATCTTCGCCAGATACAGATTCGTACCAATTCCAGCTGTCGCCGTAATCCCGGTCTGCTCATAGATTTCCCGCATTATCTTTCCTGCAAGTTCTTCCGGTGTCAGCCGGTAAGTATGCAGATAATCGGTAACATCCATAAAAACCTCATCGATTGAATAGACATGTATGTCTTCCGGTGCAACATACTTCAGGTAAATGTCATAAATCCGGGTGCTGTACTTCATATAGAGTGCCATCCTCGGAACCGCCGTGATATAATCCAGTGCAAAGCTCTGGTCTGCCTTTAATTCCCCGGTGTCACAGGATTGCCCGGTAAATTCATGTCCTCCATTTTTCCGCTTTCGCTCGCCGTTGATCTCCTTCACCTTCCGGACAACCTCAAAAAGTCTTGCCCTTCCCGGAATCCCATATGCTTTCAGCGCAGGAGAAACAGCAAGACAGATCGTCTTCGTTGTCCTCTCCGGATCGGCTACAACCAGATTCGTCGTAAGCGGATCCAAATTCCGTTCCTTGCACTCCACCGAAGCATAGAAAGATTTCAGATCAATTGCTACATAACTGCGTGTCTGCTCCGGCATTCGCTGCACCTCCTAACATTTTCGCAAGAGAACATATGTTCTTTTTTCAATTATACTATATTTTTTCGCCGACCACAAGATTACAACTATAAATTTTTTATTTTTTAAGCAATTGGATATTCAGATCCACATTTCCTTCAATCCCCGGCACACTTCCTGTACTGGAATACTGCCACATACTGAACCTATACGGCGTCTGCGGAAGTTCTTCATAATCTGCATACCAGACCGGATAATCCAACAGCTTTTCCAGATCCAGTTCATACGCTTCCCACAGCATATTGCTGTAAATCATGGCATCATAACCGGCTTTTTCTATTTCTTTACAAAATACCTTCGCATTTTGTGTAAATTGTTCTCCCGTTACACCATCCGTCCGTGCTTCGTCTTCCAGAATATGCTCTGGATCGTACACAACCGGCATCTGAAACTCCTGCCCTTTCAAATGTTCCAGAACAAAATCAGCCTCTTCCTTTGCCTCTTCTTCATTTACCGCCTGCGAGAAAAAATAAACGCCCACATCTATTCCAGCTTTTCGGGCATTTTCCATATTCTGTTCAAACTTCTCGTCTGCATTTAACGTACCTTCTTCACCATAGCCACGATATCCAATCCGCAAAATTGCGAACTCATAGCCTGCTGCTTTCACCTGCTCCCAGTCAATATCTCCCTGAAAAACAGATACATCTACGCCCAGCCTTGAAGTATATTTCTTATCCTCATAGCTGATCTTATTTTCATTTTTTACAAAAAGTGCTTTATCATATGGATTCTTCGCAACTGCTTCATTGATTTTCACCGTATAACGCTCTCCGTGTGCATCTACAAAATCAAGCGTATTTTTCTCATCTGTACTTTCCGCATTTTTTGCATCCGCAGAAGTTTCTGCTGTTTTCTTTCCAGAACATCCTGCAAGCAAAGCTACTAACATTCCGAAAATAATCCATCTTACTTTTTTCATCTATTCTCCATTTTTCTTCGTTATATTTACCACAGATTCTAAAATGTAAACTGTGTATTGCTCCACAAAAGATTATTATTTATCTCTTTTCTCTTCAAACCTGCAAGTGCAATTTTTTTATTTCAAAACATCTCATATTATTGTTTATCAAGCCATCCTATCATATTCTAATTGCAATATATGATACTTCTGCTTTCACTTGCAGATTTTACAAAACTTTTTCCTTATAATCCCTATAGTCGTTCTTCAAACTCTTCACAGCGCATAATCTCCTTCACCGCATCCGTCAGTGCATAAAACAAATATGCATCTTTCACTCTTGCTTCCGGATGCGAAAATGAGATGACAACAGATTTGCCATCTCTGAAATACCAGATTCCCCTTGAAGTCATTTTCCAGTCAACCTCTCTGTCCTTATAACATGCATCCATAAAAGCATACTCCGTGCCACAGCAAATAATAAAGTCTGCTTTATACAAATCAATCTGCTCCTTGATAATGTCATGATGATCAACTGCTGCCCTGTAAATTTCACCATTATTTGAAGTATGTCCACCAGAAGTTTTCTTCAAATTGACCGCTGCTATTTTCTTCAACTCCCTCAAGCGTTTCTGTTCATTGTCTATCTCCATCTCAGACCACGGAAATTCTTTTTCCCAGGACAGAATTCCTTCCGTCCAGCGTGCAATATTATCCCATGTCTGTGATCTTCCACCCTCATAAACAAAATCCCGCAGGTCCCAGCTTTTTCCGCCATTTACTTCTTTTAAGATATATACGATCTTATATCTGGCATTTAAAAATTCCTGCTCGCAGATCACTCCATCGGCTACAATACTGGCATCTTTTTCTCTTAATTTTTGAAATAAAAACTCTTCTCGTTCTTTAATCGACATAGCTGTTTATTATTCTCCATAATCTTTAATTATACTGTAATTTATAATCCAAATTACTGTTTTGATAGTTCCAAGATAACTGTGTTTCCTATATTGTAAGGCTTTCTGATGTGTTTGTCACTCTTTTGTTTCTATCAGGTTACTAATGTAAAAGTTCGTTTACCTTTGCTTGAACAGCAGAATAATTTGGCTGCTGTACTTGGGAAGTACACACCTGTCGTGATGAGCAGTTTTCTTATTTTGATTGGATTTAAGTCCAGAGAATCTGCTATAGATTGGAGAGAACAATTCCCATGATTATTCGTGCAGCTCCAACGGCAGTCCGCAAGGATATCGTTCAGGCTTCTCATTGGAAGGGTCCAGTTCAGGAGTTTGTTGACATCCTTCAGTCCGGACTGCGTCCCCTTGATTGACTTGTTTACACTTTCCAGTGCTTTGTAGAGCTTTGTGGTATCGCCGCCGATTTCAACAGTGATGCCCTGGATTCTGGATGCTATTTGCGTAACCACCTCCTCGCAGGCATAAGAAAAGCCCATCTGTGAATCCGCCTTTCGAGAAGATATAGTAGTGATAGTTGTTGCCCTTTCCAAAAACTGAGGCATAATCCCGAATCAAATCGAGTTCATCCACACCGATTTTCTCATTCCGGTATTTGCATGAACCGATGATATAGTCTTTGCCCTCAACAGGAGTTCCGACGATATCAATCTGTATCTGCTTTTTCTTCTTCGGGTCTGTCCCCCACCACTGGCCGATTTCACTCAGCTCAATAGGAAGGCTACCATCCTTCCCAACTGAGATTCACATCCTCAGTTATGGCACATATTACCGCACACTTCTGTACATAGCAACCTGTTTTTTTGCGTTTTTTCGGATGACCCATCTTCTCCTTCACTTCGTCCGGCACATCGATTAGCCCGAACCGATAGAACATTCCGTATATGTAGGTCACGCCTCGAATATCGCCCAGAGCTTTGGGTCTCTCTACTACTTCTTCTTTAATATTCTTCAGTGCCAGCAGTACTGAACTCCATGCCAGACTTTTACTCTTCTCCCGGCGGTCGATCCACAGCTCCTTCGTGTACTCACCATTCCTGCCTTTTTTAATTTCGTAAGAGAATGGCAACCCGGAGTAAGTTTTGAATTTCACACCAGCATAGGCCAGAACCACACCCCAGAAGTTTTCTTCTGTCGAATCAGCCTTCCACCGCTTCATCGCTCTGTATCTCCGCTGCCGCTCTGCTCCAACACTGATTTTCTCTTTTTCTGTACTTGGGAAGTACACGCCTTTCTGATATGGCAGATACGAGGTAACAGAGGCTTTTGAAAGTTTCATGGTGTTTGCAGTTGAGAGTATGGAGGTTTTGTAGTCTTGTGTTTCACGGTATTCTTCAAAGGTAGCTTGCACCTTCTCCGCCACTTCTGATTCATACACACCTGCCGTGATGAGGAGCTTTCTTACTTTGATAGGGTTAAGGTTCAGCGCATCTGCGATGGATTGGAGGGAGCATTCCTCCCCATAAAGTGCCACAGCAGCATCCATCTGCTCTTTCAGATTCTTCCCGGCATCGTACTCTGGCTTCAACTTCTTCCGGCCACCGCCTGGTTTTCTTGTTTTCTTCATTTTACTCATGCAGCTCAAGCGGCAGTCCATCCGGGTCGTGAAAGAAAGTCATCTTCTTGCCGGTGTAATCATCCACGCGGATTGGCTCGCATTCAATCCCGACCTCTGCCAGCTCATTCACCGTCTGTTCCACACTAGCAACGCAGAACGCAAGATGACGTAGGCCACAGGCCTCCGGGTGGTTCACACGCTTCGGCGGATTTTCCTCTGCGAAAAGCTCCAGTTCCGTGTGCTCATTGACACGAAGATCCAGCTTCCAGTCCTTACGCTCTGGACGGTAGTTCTCTCTGATAACAGAGAATCCCAGCTTGTTCACATAGAAATCCTTAGCTGCTTCATAGTCAGATACGATGATTGCAATATGATGTATTTTGGATAAGTTCATCTTTCTCACGCTCCATTTCTTTTATTTCTATTCAATCTTTATTTTCGTTACAAACTATACATTAACCTTCAAAAAATACCGTGTGAACTCCTGGAGTTCAGTTTGTCCACACGGCATTTATTTTTTTGGTTCTTGTTTATTTCAGCTTTTCCAGAATCTCGTCCGCACTCATCCCGCTTGCCAACAGCTTCTTCAGCACAGCCTCCGCTTCAGCCTTCTTAGCTTCTTCAGCGGCCTTAGCATCTGCCTTTGCCTTCTTCGATTCCAGGGATGCCACTTCTTTTTCGGCCTTCTTCAGAGCAGTCTTCTTCTCTTTCAGGTCAGCCTTCAAAGTGTCAATGTTGGCGGTGATGGATGCGATTTCGGCTGTGAGTTCTTCCTTTGCGGACTGCTTTTCTGCAATCTGTGTTGCAAAATCTGCAATCACAGTTTTGGGCTTATTCTTGCTACCTTTAGTTCTAGGCATAAGACGCAAACCTCTTTCCAAAATTATAATCGTTTAAATCAAGTATTGTGTAGGTATGAGAACAACATAGAAGTCTCTTTTTCTCACAAAACTATATTCTTTTACAGACGCTTTCTTGCCTTCATCTCTACACAGTACAATAAACCACCGAGCACTCCACCTACTGTGTTATAGAAGATGTCTGATAGCTGGAAGGTACCCAAGCGAAGCAATAATTGCAACATCTCTATGCTTATCGAAAAAACGAATGCTATCTTTCCGCTATACCACAGTACCCTCTTCCAGCTTCTGCCCACTTTCTCCTGAAATGTCCACATCACTACCGAACTAAACGGTACCATCATGATCACGTTCTCGATGCACTCGGTGGTCAGTTGCTGTTCACCATTCACTGTCTCCCAGATGCCCCAGCCCCCCATGACATCGGATAAAGGATTCATCCACAGCTGACGGTTTAACAGGGTTCGGAACAGAATAAGTGAAGTCACAAAGACCAGGAAGAATAGTTTCCGGAAGAACACGCTCTCTTTGAATTCCTGATACCATGTCACTATGGCACTCTTCCATCCTTTACCTGCTGCGGAAGGTTCATAAGCATAAAGATAGAAAAACATGGCTAGGAAGGAAAGCAGGAATGAAAATCCAAATGGCTCGTACAAAGCAGTCAGGATGTTTGTGAGAATCTTTCCGAGTAAATCAATCGTTTCTTTCATCGCTGTTTACAGATCACTGAACAGGTCAGCCTTGTACACGCCGTTCTCCAGCATCTCCTTGAAACTGCCCTTTACTGCTGCGACATCTTCATGGTAGGTCATACCATACCATGTATCATTGGTTTTCAGAACCTTCACTGACATCTTTCCCTGCTCCAGCAGTTCGCCGATGAAGATAGGGATCAGATACTCTGCTTTCAGAGGATTGCCCGGGACTTCTTTCTCAAAGAACTCTTTGAAGCCTTCTTCCAGTACTTCTAAAAATTCCGGAGTCAATCCCCACATATTCATGGATACCAGAGAATTCACATCAACAATTACACCATCTGCCTCTGCTCCAGCTGCAGTCTTTACGATGTTCTTGGTTTCCACAACCTCAGTCAAGTTTCCATTCTCATCCATCTTGCAGATACCACGAGTCACACCACCGTTATCGGACAGAGTATTCTTCAGCACAAAGCCTGCCATGCAGGACTTGCCGCCGTTCACCAGATACTCATGGACGGCCTTGAAGCCTTCCTTGCCATAGTAATCATCTGCGTTGATGACGATAAACGGAGTTATAATTACGTCCTTTGCTGCAAGCACGGCCTGACCGGTTCCCCAAGGTTTTGTACGACCTTCCGGAAGTTCTCCCGGAATATCATTGATATCTTGGAAAGCATAGTCAACAGTTACATTATGAGAAGAGCAAATGGAGGCAATGCGATCACCGATGACCTCTTTAAACTCTTTCTCGATATCCTTACGGATGATAAATACTACATGGTTGAAACCAGCTTCAATCGCATCATGGATTGAGTAGTCCATAATGATATGTCCAGCATCATCCACTGGCTCCAACTGCTTGATTCCTGTTCCAAAACGGCTACCAATACCGGCTGCCATAATAAGTAATGTTGTTTTCATATTTTTTCCTCTTGTTATCTTTTATTCCACAGTCACACTCTTAGCGAGGTTTCTCGGCTTATCCACATACAGACCCTTGGCAACAGATACATAATAACCAAGCAGCTGCAACGGAATCACTGCCAGACTGCCGACAAAATGCTCATCCACCTTCGGAACATACACAGTAAAGTTCACCTGATCTTCAATCTCATACTTGCCATAAGTAGTGAGCCCCATCAGATAAGCACCACGGCTCTTGCACTCCAGCATATTGCTGATGGTCTTTTCGTACATCTCGCTCTGGGTCAGCACACCAATAACCAGTGTTCCCTGTTCGATCAGACTGATTGTGCCGTGCTTCAGCCCGCCCGCAGCGTATGCCTCGGAATGGATAGACAGGCGATCTTTTGCCTTGACGACCTGCACCAAAACTTTGAACTGGTACAAAATGCACTCAGACAATTGATCACTGTTTCTTTAGATCGTTATAAATCATATCTATAATTTTAGAATCCACTTTAGAATCAAACTTTCTGGCAAAAAAAGCACTTCTATTCATCAATAAATCGTAATCCTGCCGCAATAATGTTCTTGGATGTGCTGTATGAAGTGCGTCCGGCCAATCCATTACTCGCTTATTTCCCATTACTTTTGTAGAAGAAAGTGTACGATATTCTATATCATGAAAATCGGCTTCCAATTTATCTTTCAAATATGAATTGTATAATATAGTTTGTATAAACACTTCATCCGGACATCGGGTATAAGAAAATAATTTCTGTATTAGTTTCTCTTTCTTTACAATATACCGCGCCGCTTCATCTGTAACAGAAAACCATTGCGAACCCTTCATATACTGTAAACCACTTTTTTTTATCCGATCAATACGCAGTATGCTTTGTAGTTTTCTTGACAATCGGACCCAAAAATATTTCTTAAATTGGAAGTGGTAAATCCGATAATTATATAACGCATTTTCTCGCATTACAGGTCTATAAAACGAAACATAATTTCTCTCGTTTTCGTCAAACCATTTATGTATAATATCTTGTGTTTTAATTGGCAAATCATGACCAGATAAAAGATGATAATACCTATAATGTTTATTTTCGGTTGCACATTTTAATAAATTGAGTTCGCAATTTACTACCTCTACCCCCCCCCATTTCACATCCATACTCGGAATTCTATAAAACCCTGAATGCAAAATTCCTTTTTGAATATCTGAAATATCTTCATTACATTTTTTATCTAAATGCAAGTAAATATCATTATCTGGATAATCTAACAATCCTATTAATTTTTTTAAAAGTGGAATATCGTCGTGTGCCATAATGAGATATGCCTGCTTCATGCTTATCGCCTACCTTTCCATTATTCTTTTCACAATCCTTAAACTTTCATTGAATTCGTTCATTTTAAACGTAGTGACAAGAAAAATCACGTTCGGCACAATCATACATACAATAAGTCTAAGAATCAAATTCAAAATACCTTTTCCTGGAATTTTCTCACAAATCCAATAAGTTCCTGCACACGCCGCTAAAGTAATCATCGTATACACAGCAAGTTTTTTCAAATATCCCCACATACTACAATGAAAAAGTTTTTTATGGATCATCCAGGTTTGCCATGGATAAGTTATGACCGTCAACGCCAGAATAGTTGAAAGTAAAATCCCATAAATCCCAACCAACTGAACCAAAATAATATTCATTACCAAATTAAACGCATTCGCTGCATAAGATCTCCACATATCCTCTTTCCAAAGTCCTGCTGCATCTTTATACGCACTTTGTACAGATTTGAGTTGAAAAGCATAAAAATACACACAAAAGCATATGACAATTCCCGTTCCAAACATGAGTTCTTCTCCAACCCATAATTTCATAAATGGCTGATATAAACATAAAAGGCATACTGTACACCAGCCAACGATCCAAGCATTTATATATGAAAGATTCATGTAGTCCTTATAATTTTTCTGATCACTTTCAAGAACAATACTATTTCCAATAGATGATGTGATGGAAGTAAATAATACTGTTACAATTGAAATTATTGCACTCATTATATAATAGTAATTATTATATTTTGCCAATGCAACCAATCCCAAAAAAGCAGAAATAACAATACTGTCTACTGAATTATATATAACACTTGTAATTTTAACCGCAAATAATGCCATTACTTTACTTTTGATTTCTTTGATTAATTTTGTTTCTACTGTACCACAACAACTATATTCCGGAAACATCTTTCGTGCACACACTGCTGTAATAATGTTTGCTGCAAAAGATGTTATAGGTAAAAGTAACACATACCCATAATAATTTCGCAAAAGAAGTAATATAACAATCTGAAACACATTTTTCGCTATACCTGTAAACATATTCACTTTACTTGCAACATCATTACGCTGACTCGCATTTAGTACTGATGCTTGGTATGCAAAAAGCAAATAGCTGCCAGCTGTATTAATCAAGTAGATTATGAATAGCAAATATATATTGATATCATCCGGAACATCGCCTGAAATAAATTTATGTAGAAAAGGCATTATAGCCACTCCCACTATAATTATAATCACCCCAATAATTCTATAAATCTTTCGATAAAGATTCATAAGCCCACAAACTGTATCTATATCTTTCTCTGCAATTGGTTTATACATAGCATAAACCATTGCACTGCCCACACCTAACTCTGCAAGGCTCAATACATTTAGCACAGATGTAAACAAACTGCTCAATCCCAAATATTCCGATCCTAACGAGTAAATCATTACTGTGCGGACAGCAAATGGCAAAAATAACGTTGATACTTTATATGCTATTCCCCACACTATATTTCTTGTCGCATTTTTTGTTCTACTTGCCATATTAACAAATGTTCTCCTTTTTCATCTGCTTTATAATCCTATCAGCTAATACTTTTGCTCCCATTCCAGAATCCACAAATCCAATCTTTTTTTCGAATTCATCACATAATATTCTGTATTTGTGCTCATCAAATTTTAGTATATTATTTTCCAACTCTCTTTCAGATTGTGCCAGATCAAATGGAACATCATTCAACTTGAAATACCACTCCCTTTCCTCTCTCAAATATTCATCAACATCCTTTGCCAATAAAAAAACTGGTTTTCGGGCAAAGCCAAAATCAAACATACAGCCTGAATAATCTGTAATTAGAATATCAACTGCTGCAAGTAATTCCTGCATATCCGGGTAACCCGTTGCATCAATCACTCCAAGTTCTTGTGTTATCTCTTTAGCGTAGTCCGACTCATTTGGATGCAATCTCATTATGAACTCATATTGATATCCAAATCTTTCTTTTAGGACTTGGCAAATAGAACTTGCATCCACTTTATAAATGGCATTATTCGTTTTCTTTCGGAACGTTGGTGCATATAAAACAATCCGCTTCTCATGTTCTATTTTCAATTCATCACGTACTTTATTTTTCACTGCGCAATTATCGTGCAACAGAATTTCCATACGCGGAACATCACATTTGATAACTTCTCCATAATACCAAAACGAATTTCTATATTTTTCACATCTAAATTCATTATCCGAATACATAAGATCTATCTGCTTTCCATCCTTCATTGCTTGTTTAATATAACGAGCTGGAAGCTTTGGCGCATCTTGTTCATTCTTTTTAAATCCCAAAGTAGAGTGCCATGTCTGAATGTAATATTGCCCTTTCCTTTTTGCCGGTCTAATCGTCGATTTAACATTATCTACCCATACTTTAGCAGTAATCCAATGATATGCTGCCCTAATTGTCCCATATTTAACGGCACAAATTTTATCAGGTAAATTTATCTGAACGTTTCTTGTTACCCAAATCATCTTCAAATCTAAATTACGTTGTAATAATTCCTCTGCGATATACTTTGGATCATCTCCAAAACCTTTACCCTCAAAATTATCAAATACAATTTTTTTATCATCAATCGGAAAGATATACAGAAGTGAAATTATTCCTTGTTTTACTTTCCTGTAAACTATAGTTTTTCTCAAATATTTTTTTATTATTTCAGTTTTCATCATTTTCATCTTTCCATTATTAGAAAAGCCATCAACTTTATTCTGTATTTCCAGCTTAGCATGTTAAATATACTTTTTTTGTTTCTAAAATCTTTCATTTTAGTTTTTATTCTTTCTTGTGCTTCTATATATAAATCCGTTTCTTCTTCCTTCATTTTTTTATAAAGTTCATTTGATTTTCTTATGTAACTTTCATACTCACTCGCTTGCAAATATTGTTTATTCCAATGTTGAAACAGTTCAATCCTAAATTCAATTGCATCCAAGGCATCTAATTGTTTAATTGAGAATGACGAATTCATAATACTATTTTCTCGCTGCCGATAAAAATAAAGTTGTTCATTTGTTATTACCATTTTTTTTGTGTAATAGAGTATTTGAGGAGTTAAGAACATATCTTCATGTATTTTTCCCACTGGGTATCTTAATCCATACTCCCTAAAAAATTTTGCATGATAAAGCTTATTCCATGCTACTGTAACAACTACATCATTATCATTCATTTTTTTCAATACATCTTCATTGCAACGAATATCATATTTTACTTCGGAAAAATTTTTCCACCGACATAAAGATCCCACACAGAAATTGCACGCCGCCAAATCAGCTTTCTCCTTTTTTACGATAGCTACTAATTCGCTCAAATATCGAGGATGTACAACATCATCACTGTCAATAAATGCCAGATAATCTCCCTGTGCCACATCTATTCCCGCATTTCTAGCCGAGGAAAGGCCCCCATTTTTTTTATGAATCACAGAAATAAATTCTTTTTTTTGGGAATACTCATCACATATCTTTCCAGAAGAATCTGTTGATCCATCATCTACTAATATAACTTCAAAATTTTTCCATGTTTGTGCCAGAATACTTTCAATACACTCCTTAAGATATTGTTCTACATTATAAACTGGAACAATAATCGAAACAAACATTTCTCTCATTATCATCTTCCTCATCAATTAAATTTAACATTCAAAAACACGCATTATTCTTTTTACTGATTTTTCTACTGTATAATCACTTTTTAAAAGTTCATCCATCGAATCATATCGTGTCAAATTTGTGTTCATAATTTTATCTGCCCATACTTTTGCTCCATCATCTAGCCCAAGGAATCTAACATGTCCTGTCAAATTTGTTTCTTTAGGTACTACATTCTTTGACGTAAAACATGGTAATCCTGCAGCTTGTGCCTCCAAAAGAACTATTCCAAACCCTTCAAATCGAGATGGCAATATAAAACAGTCCATCGCCTGCATATAGTCTTCTACATTAGGTACCATCCCTGTTATAGTAACCTTTTTATCCAAATGCTCTTTTTTTATTTTATCTTCGAGTTTTTCTCTTAATTGCCCATCTCCCACAATAAGTAATTTCCCAGTCGGTTGTTTTTGAAGTATGTATTTGAATATTTCAAGTAAAAAATCCGGATTTTTCTGTTCTACCAGTCTCCCACAAAATCCATAAAGGGTTTCAGAATCTTTAATACTACACTCTTTTCTTATTTTTTTACGTAATGGCTTCGAAAAAGTATATTTTTCAAAAGGTACGGCATTTGGTATAACCGTAAATCCTTTTGTATGAAAAAGCCATTTTCCAGCCAAATCAGAACAAGCCAAGTAATCTGTAACGTAACATTGTTTTGTCATATGAAAAAATTTTTCATAAATTTTATCTTTCAGATTAAAACTACGGTTATAACCATTATTATGAGCATGAATAACCCGATACGGTCTTTTTTCTTTTTTTGCAGCAATAATCAACTGATATGCGGTATCTATGCTCTGCCAATTGACATAAATACCTGACCATTCCGGGTGCTTACGGAATAAATCCCTAGGAGAGATTGCTCCGGGAATTTTTCGCTCGCTATGGTTATAATACTCGCGATAAACACGCCCTCCCAAATTCTCAATTTCCGATTCATACGAAATTTTATTTGCATTGTGTGGGAACAAAAAGTCAAACTGAAGTTTTGTCCGATCAATTGCTCGATAGATTGTCATCAGATACTGTTCTGTTCCACCAAATATTTCCGTGCAGCCATATATACAGATTCTTTTTATCTTCATTCTTTCATTCCTTTTAATAAATTCGGTTTCTTATTTTGAAACAATTCATTTACAAGTAATACAACAAAAAGCATATATACATTCAGTCCATGGACTTCCGTTATTCCATAAATTCCCCAAGCTATAATTGCAAAATTGCTTGCATCATTTTTCTTTCTTGCCAATAAAAAAAATAAAATAGATACTATTACGACCCAAATTAAACCTTGTTGAATTGCAATATCTGTGTAAATATTATCAAATGTAAAATAACTTAACCGATATGTAGTATCATATTGTATTTCATCTGTCAAAACATGTTGTCCCAAAAAAGTTATTCCATAATTGTTGTATCCATACGCACCAAGACGAATCCTAGCAGATAATATTTTATCTAACATATCTAATATTAGACTATTGCTATAACTATATAAAATTACCATAGCTACAGAGCACACTTCCAACGCCGGAACTATTAGCATCGCCAAGTTCTTTAAACATGAGGACATTTTGAAACTATTCACTTTATAAAGAAGCAATATTACCAACAATATCATTATAGCGATTTCATTTGTTCGGGTTTTTGTAATCTCATAATTCAATAGCGAAATCAGGAAGATAATCACAATATTCTTTAATCTTATTGTTGAAAAATTCAACCATATCCACATTAATAATAGATTAAAAACAAATATCGAAAACCGATTGGGATGTCCAAGCCCCATGTTATATCGTGCTACACCACTAATAACTTGCATATAGTCATCTCCAATGAGTAGCATCCTAAAGAGCGCATATATTAAATGCATCGAAAAAAACAACAATTCATACCTGAACAAAAATTCAATTACATCCGCTGTTTTTTCTCCTCGAATTGCAAAGCATGTTATAACTGTAATAAAAATATTATAATTTCCAATAACTACTATACTATACACTGATAAACATGCTACAAAAACATATATCAAAAATGTTCTTGTATTATAGAATCTCTTCTGAATACAATGTATCACCATACAGCAAGAACCGAGCAGCGATAAGCAAGTATCTATAATATCATTATAAAATGGCAAAATAGAAGACGCAGATCCATATACTTTTAATATAAAAATAAAAATACCAAGATATAAAAAATTGTTAATCTTAGGCAATTTTCTTATTTTTCTTATTCTTCCACTCATCGGCTTACCTCACAATATTTAATAAGTATCCTTTTGTCGAATTCTCCTTGAAATGTATTTGACCTGGATTTCCTAATACAACCGAATTTGATGGAACATTAAAATTCACAAATGAATTCGCCGCAATCAATACATTGTTCCCTATTCTTACTCCACCCACAATCGTCGCATTTAAACCAACATAAACTAAATCTCCAAGCACCGGTACACCTTTTGCGTCACATCCAATTGTTGAGCCTTTATACATAGTTACATTTTTACCAATTATTGCTTTCGAATTGATCGTAATATCGTAAGCATGATCCATTGAAAATCCCTCCCCTATTTCAACAGTGTATGGAATTTCTATATGATAATGCCTACGTAAATTCTTTAATATTACTTTATATAATAATGTCATTCGACTTCCAGCTTTAATTTTTCGCCAACAATACATATAAAGAAAGCGATAATCTTTAAAAGATCGAATCGCTATTTTTTCATTTCCAAACAACCTAAAATGATCCATATTTATCTCTAACATTTTTAAGCCTTTCTTTGCGCTGGTACTCCAACCAATATAGATTTTTTACGAGAAATGATTTATTAACCACAGCGTTGGCACCTACCTTGCATCCATCTGCAATTTGTACCTTTCCAAATATTTTTGCACCTGGTCCAATATATACATTATCTCCAAGCACCGGTACCCCCCCCTATTATTTTCACCATTTGCTCCTATCACTGCTCCTACATGAATGCGACATCCTTCTCCAACTATTGCATTTCCATTTACAACAATTGTTCCAAGATGCGCTATACTCAGTCCAATTCCAAACACATTGATGGGAATATGCACTCCATATTTGCATTGTTTTTTCTTCAATCGAAACAAATAATATAATCCACGTATTTTGTGACCTACATTAACATGATATTCTGTTTTTCTTAATAGCACTAAATATTTTGCAATAATTTGTGATTCAAAAAGATCAAATGGCAAATATATTAACATTTTATACGGGAAGAAGTCTGTCTCTCTATTGATATATTCCTTTAATTTTTCTTTGCTATCCAACATACTTTTAATTACCCCCTTTCCAAAAAAGCATGAAGTTCATTCAATAATTTTTCGATCGTAAAATCATTTGCTCGCATCCATGCATTTTTTTCAAGTGTCATCCGTTGTTCAGTTGTCATATTCTCTGCGATTTTCATTATTTTATTTGCCAGAGCCGTTTCATCATTGGATTCCACTAAAAAACCATTGTGCCCATCCTCTATTATTTCAGGAATTGCTCCTTTTTTCGATGCAATACATATTTTTCCACAACTCATTGCTTCTATAATGCTGATTCCAAATCCTTCTTCCCAAATTGCTGGATGAACAAATATATCTGCATTAGTAAGCCGTTCTACTATATCTCGTTGATTTCCCCAAAAAGAAACTATTGACTCTATTCCTAATTTTTTTGTTTGCTTTTGGAGTTCTTTTTTATAAGGTCCATCCCCTACAATATGTATCTTATAGTTTTGTTTAGGTGTGAGTTTTGCAGCTGCTTTCAGCAAAACCTGAACTCCCTTTTTCTCAATCAATCTACCTACATAAATTATTTCAATTGGTTTATGTAATTTTCCTGTATGTTCCTTTTGATTTTGAGGACAAATAATCCCATTATAAATGACTTTAATTTTATTATCCTCAATTGGTGTGTTTAATTGAACTGTATATTTTACCCACTTTGAAATCGCAATAATCCCATCCGCATGTTTGAGTAAATCATTATAAATACGTCTTCGTATATATTTTTCTGCTGTTATTTCTTGATATGTATTATGTACATATACAAATACATTTGCGCGATTACTACGATGCAGATATAATTCCATTGCTAACCAAATCAACGGCGCTGGATGATGAAGAATAATCGCATTAATATTGAGCGTTGAAGTATATCTCAAAATCATATTATACAACTTATATATCTGATAATTATTTAAGTTTAAACACTCTACTTTCAAATGATCTTTTTTCATTTCATCATATATACTTCCACCCTCATGAACAAATAAAAAATATTGATGATCTATTCGAGATGCATTTCCAATATCCTTACAAAGTTTTTCTATTCCTCCGGTTTTTCCCGCATACTCTAAATGTAAAATATTCATTTTTACTTCCTATTATTTTCACAAATATCTATAAGTTGTTGAGTTATTTTTTCAGGTGTGTACTGTAGCAAAATGGTTTGTTTTGCAGCCATTCCCATATGATTTCTCAGTTCTTTGTCCTGAATAAGAGTTTCTATCGCTTTACTTAGTTTCTCTTTATTTCCAACCGGTACAAGAATTCCGTTTTTACCAGATTGAATAATATCCGATGGACCAGTTGGGCAATTCGTTGAAATACATGGTAATCCAACAGCCATTGCTTCTAGTAAGGTGTTTGGCATTCCCTCAAAGTTAGAAGAAAGTACAAACAATGACGCTGTCCCGTAAATCTCTTCATAATCACTACTGCGTCCTTTTAAAACAACTTGCTGTTCCAAATTCATGCGATCAATATGCGCTTGTAGTTCTTTTTTCATTGAACCCTCACCATAAATACATAATTTTATATTTGTATATTTTGATAACACATCCGCTATTGCATCAATCAGTAAATCGAAGTTTTTTTGTTTTTCCAAGCGACCAACTCCGACAATATTAAATTGCGCTTTATTCTCATGGCGTTTCACTTGAAAGAGCGAAGATGATACTGGATTTAAAAGCACTTTGATTTTTTCCCAATGTTTCTCTGGAAAATAATGTTTTTGTTGCTCATTTTGGACAATTGTTAAGTTTGATTTTTTCACCAATATATTCCGATACTTTTTCATCACTCGATTTTCCGGAAAGACTTCTGGATTGTTCCTAACTGTCTGAATAACTCTTCCTTTTAACTTCAATCCCAACAATGCCAAGTCCGTTCTGATACATGTTGTCCATAAAAAAGGAAGAATATAGTCTGGTTCTTGTTGAATAATCGCTTTTCTTAACATTCGTGCTAACTTTATAAGATAAATAATGCTTATCTTCTTTTTATAATCTTTTTCATTTAGCTCTGATAAACAAACAATTTTAACATTATCACATACTGGATATTCTTCATCCGCCCAGAAATGAGTAACTATTACTGCATCTCTCTCTTTCTTTGTCAGCTCGCTTGCCAATACAGAAACTACTCTTTCCGCTCCGCCCTTTGATAATGACGGAACTATGAAAAGATATTTTTTTCTCTTCATTTTTAATCCCTTCTAAACAAATCCCTTGTATATACTTTCTCTTTCACATCATCCAAGCATTTGTCATAACGATTCGCAATGATAGCTTGGCTCTGTTTTTTGAACTCCTCTAAATCATTAACAACACGGCTACCAAAGAACGTATCCCCATTTTTCAGCGTAGGCTCATAAATAATAACTGTTGCTCCCTTGGCCTTAATACGCTTCATGACACCCTGAATGGAACTCTGGCGGAAGTTGTCGCTGTTACTCTTCATGGTCAGACGATATACGCCAACCACTACTTCCTTCTCCTTGTTTTCATCCCAGCTGTCATTTGCTTCATAGGCACCAGCAATTTCAAGCACACGATCAGCAATAAAATCTTTACGAGTTCTATTGCTCTCGACAATTGCTTCAATCAGATTTTCCGGTACATCTGCGTAGTTAGCCAGCAGCTGTTTGGTATCCTTCGGCAGGCAGTATCCGCCGTAACCAAAGCTAGGATTGTTATAGTGAGTGCCGATACGAGGATCGAGACAAACGCCATTAATGATCTGCTGAGTATTCAGCCCCTTCATCTCAGCGTAGGTGTCCAGCTCATTGAAATAGCTAACACGCAGAGCCAGATAGGTGTTGGCGAACAACTTAACAGCTTCAGCCTCTGTGAATCCCATAAACAAGGTATCGATATTCTCCTTGATAGCACCTTCCTGCAGAAGTTCAGCAAAAGTGTGTGCTGCCTTCACCAGTCGATCATTATCCACGTCGGTACCAACAATGATACGGGAAGGATAAAGGTTGTCATACAGAGCCTTGCTCTCACGTAGAAATTCCGGGCTAAAAATAATGTTGTCGCAGTGGAATTTTTCACGAACACTTGCAGTATAACCAACAGGAATCGTGGACTTAATAACCATAATTGCTTCCGGATTATACTCAATAACCAGCTTGATTACAGCTTCCACTGCACTTGTATCGAAAAAGTTCTTCTTACTATCATAGTTCGTAGGTGCAGCAATTACCACGAAGTCAGCGTCGCTATATGCTTCCTTGGCATCCAGCGTTGCCGTTAAATCCAGCTTCTTTTCTGCCAGATACTTTTCAATGTATTCGTCCTGAATCGGTGACTTTTTATTATTAATCAGTTCAACTTTCTCAGGGATGATATCCACAGCAGTCACCTTGTGATGCTGAGATAACAGCGTAGCAATGGAAAGGCCAACATATCCCGTTCCGGCAACAGCAATCTTTAAATCTTTAAACTCTCTCATTTCTCTGTCCCTCTAATTCTATTATTTATAAAATTCAGCGTACCACTCAGCGAAGTTCCGCAGACCAGTCCGCAGACTTGTACTCGGTTTATATCCAAAGTCCCGTTCCAGTGCGCTTGTATCTGCATAGGTCACAGGCACATCACCCGGCTGCATTGGAACCAGTTCCTTGTGTGCCTCGAAGTCATAATCTTCCGGCAGAACTTTCGCTCTTACTAACTCCTCACTCAGAATCTGCACGAAGTCTAGCAGGTTCTCCGGATTCTGATTGCCGATGTTGTAAACTGCATACGGTGGAATCGGCAGACCATCCTCGCCATTCTTTTTGTCCGGTGCCTTCTTCATCACACGGACAACGCCCTCGACAATATCATCCACATAGGTAAAGTCACGCTTGCAGTTGCCGTAGTTGAAAATCTTGATGGTTTCGCCCTTGACCAGCTTGTTGGTGAATCCGAAGTAAGCCATGTCAGGACGTCCTGCCGGACCATACACGGTGAAGAATCGCAGACCAGTGGACGGAATGTTGTAGAGCTTGGAGTAGGCGTGTGCCATCAGCTCATTGGATTTCTTAGTGGCCGCATAAAGGGAAACCGGATTATCCACCTTATCGTCAGTGCTATACGGAACTTTCTTATTGGAACCGTAGACGGAGGAAGAAGAAGCATAAACCAAATGCTCCAGATTCTCACAGTGACGGCATGCTTCGAGGATATTAAAGAAGCCGACCAAGTTAGATTCCACATAAGCATCCGGGTTGGTGATGGAGTAACGCACACCAGCCTGTGCGGCAAGGTTGACGACCACAGACGGCTTGTACTTTTCGAACAGTTCAGTGATCAGTTCCTTATCAGCGATGTTGCCTTTGACAAAAGTAAATGTGGGATACTTGGCCAGCTCATTCAAACGGAATTCTTTCAGTGCTACATCATAGTAGGCATTCATATTGTCGATACCGATAATTGTAGCGGAAGGCGCTTCCTGATAGATTCGCTTTACAAGATTGGACCCTATAAAGCCCGCCGCGCCTGTGACTAGAACTGTTTTATTCTCTAAATTAACTATACTCATTGCATTTGTCTCCTTATTTTTTGAAGCCCATATTTTAAGTGTCACTACCTCTGTTCAGATGCAGCACTTCCAATGTATTGTTCATAAACCAGAGTGCTCCATACAAACGCAGGTAGTGATACTGAAAGTTCTTATGATAAAATCATCTGCTGTTACTGAACCTGGGTAGCAAGATAAAAACCGCACTCGCAGCTTTGTCCATCTCTTGAAAAGTGCCGTAAATATGCTATTTTTCCAGCGTTTTCACTATGTACATCTCACTACCTGCGTTCGTTTAGAGGAGATTATTTATTATTAATACTCTCATCGGCTCTTCTCCCCATACAATGCAAGTGTTTTATCCACTACTTCATCCCAGTTGTATTTTGCACAGATAAAGTCGGCTGCCTGTTCTTTTAACTTTCCTACCTTCCGAATATCATCGCATGCGTCCTGCAGTTTTTCTGTCAGGTCCTTGATATTGGATTTTCGGAATATGATTGCTTTATCTTCTACCACCTCGGTACATTCCGGTATATCAGATACCAGACAAGCATTTCCATAACTCATGGCTTCCAGAAGACTTAATGGCATTCCTTCCAGATCAGACGGCAGCGTATAGATGTAAGCGTTGCTGTATAATTCATCCAGCATCGCTCCCTGCACAAATCCGGTAAAGAGAATCCGATCGTCACCCTTCGCCAGTTCTTTCAATTCCTTCATAAAGGAATCTGTATCACTGGAACCGCCTGCGATGACCAGCTTTTTATCTGTTTTGACATCCTTGAACGCTTCAACCAAATACCGGATACCTTTTTCCGGTACCAGTCGACCAAGAAATAATATGTAGGAATCTTTCGTCAGTCCAAATTTTTCTGTTATTAAACCAGCTTCTCGGGTTTCTGGTCTGTTCACTCCATTCGGAACGAAATGTGTCTCCCTGCCATAGGTATCTCTGAAATAATCCTGAACACCTTTACTCAAAACGATGATTTCATCTGCATATTTTACAGCATTCTTTTCACCCTGACGGATGAATTTAGAGCCAAATCCTGACTTCCATTTTTCCCGTTGCCAGTCTATACCATGAATGGTAACCACAACCCTCTTTCCAAACATCTTTGGAAGCCATGAAAAAAAAGCTGGACCTTCTGCATGGATATGTACCACATCATATTTTCCAAAAGCACTGTACAGAGCCGCAAAGAAAGAGGAACTCACCGCTGCAAGACCTTTTCCTTCAATAGTTGGAACAAATTTCTGTCGGATTCCATCATATTCAATTTTATTGTCATACTCTGCACCACTCACGTGATGACCAGATCTGTTGTAACAGGTAACCCGACATCCATCTCGTGCCATTCTGGTGCACAGTTCTTTTACAACAATCTCTATCCCGCCCTCACGGGACAGTCTTTTTTGTCCGAACATGGACACTGCAAATTTATCTTTCATAATGTTCTCCAACCAATATTGTCCCCTCTGCTCCTTTATATCTATGTACTTTTGTTGAGTAGACATTTCTGCACTCTACATACTTAAAAGAAGTAGCCTTTTCAGCATTTCGTATGCTTTTTATTGACCTTTTACAACAATCCTACTTCGATCCAACCTTCCCCAGCACAACAGCCACGGTCTTAAACAGAATCATAATATCCAACCCCGGACTCCACTTTTTAATATACTCGGTATCCAGTCTTACAACTTCTTCAAAGTCTGTGATATTACTTCTTCCGCTGACTTGCCACATACCGGTAAGTCCCGGCTTGAATGCCAGTCTGGAGCGGTGATGCATCTCGTATTTCTCCCACTCGTCCACTGTTGGCGGTCTGGTTCCCACAAGGCTCATGTCACCTATGAGTACATTCCAGAACTGTGGAAATTCATCCAGAGAGTAATCACGAATAAAATTACCGATTCCCTTGATGATACGTGGATCATTATCCATCTTGAACATCATACCATCTTTGATATCGTTCTGTGCCATCAGCTCTTTCTTCCGCTCTTCTGCATCCATATACATGCTTCGGAATTTGTAAATGTTGAATTTTTTGCCATTTTTTCCGATTCGCACCTGTTTGAAGAAAATCGGTCCCGGTGACTTAATATAAATGATTGGTGCTACAAAGATAAAAATGATACCTGTCAGTAGCATTCCAACCAGTCCTCCGCAGATATCCATCGTCCTTTTGAAGATCAGCTGACCGGCGCTTACCATATTGATGCTGGTCGAAAGCACCGTATATCCTTCCAGCTTTTCCACAATCTGGTTGGAAGAATCATCCGCAACTCTTGCCAGCTTGATATGTACGGTAATTCCCATGATACCGAAATTTTTGATCAGTTTATCCGGAAGCGCAAGCTCTGTCGGAATGCTGAAAAGTGCTTCATCCACCCAGTTCAACTGTGCAAAATCTTCAATCGCACCCTCTCCACAAAATACCGGGAATCCATGATAATTTGGAATTTCATTTTCTTTTGCATCAATAATTCCAATTCCCATTACATGAAACTCACTGTAGGGATTGCTGGTAAATGCCTCCACAATTTCTCTATAATTCTTTTTTCCACCGATCAGAAGGATCGCTCTTTTCCCTGATGCAGGGCCTCTGTGCTTGGAAAGCCATTTTTTCAACAAAATCCTTCCTATATATAATACGCAGATTGATATGATTGGGAATGCAAATATAACAACTCGTGAGTAATTGCTCGACTCTTTCATTGCAAACAAATAAGCAATCACACACACGGTCACGATGATTGCGTGCTTTGCGACTGCCTTAGTCTCCAACCAGTACCCTCTTCTTAAGATGCCCTTGTAACTTCCCATCATCAGTCCCACAACCAGATCGATCGCCGCTATCGCAAAAAACACATTCCGGTAAAGCGGTGCTTCTCTGTAATATGCAGTCCCATGATATAACCAGTGAGCAAGTAAATAAGATAATTCCAACAATATTAAATCTAACAAAATAAAATCCCAGTGTTTTGATATGCTACCCTCATATAGGACAATGAAATATAAAATAAAAAGTAAAAATAGTCGAACGCTACCTTGCAGGAGAAATTGGCATACGGCAAGCAGGAAAAGAATTGGGAGTTGATCATCATAGTATTCGAAATTGGATTTCTATTTATCAATATGATGGACCAACTGGATTACTCAATCAACCGAAAAACAAATCATATTCAAAAGATTTAAAAATATCTGCTATAAATGATTATCTTAACGGAGAAGGATCTCTTCAGGATATTTGCACAAAATACGGAATTCGTTCACACAGACAGCTTTCCGATTGGATTAAGGTGTATAATTCTGGTGGAATATTAAAAACATCCACTGGAGGTGCTTACATGAAAAAAGCAAAGAACACTACACTTGATGAGAGATTAAAAATAGTAACAGATTGTCTTGCAAATGATAAGAATTATGGTGCAATGGCACTCAAATACGATTGTTCCTATCAACAAGTACGCAATTGGGTAATACGATACGAAAAGATGGGTCAAGCGGGTCTGGAAGACAGACGTGGACGTCGTATAGCTTCTCTTCCAAGCAGAACACCTGAAGAAGAGCTACGTGACAAGATAGCTGAACTGGAAAGAAGAAATCTAGACTTACAAATGGAGAATGATCTGTTAAAAAAAGTCAGAGAACTGGAAAGGAGGGGTCGCTATCTTTAATCCATCGGTTAGCCGAATATGAAGCCATCCAAAAACTATCGTCTACTAAGCATTATCCCATAGATAGACTTTGTAAATATCTTAATGCTACACGTTCTGCGTATTACCGCTGGGTAAAATATCCGAAAAGTAATAATGAACTTCGAAACGAAAGACTATCCACTGAAATCCAAAGGATTCATAACCAGCATCCAGATATGGGATACCGAAGGATTCGTGATGAATTAGATGGACATAAAGGAATTCATGTGAATGATAAACGAGTACTTCGTATTTGTAGGAAATACGATATAAAATCAAATATTAAATGGAAACCTAAGAGTTGTACCAGAGGAGACAGAAATCCTGATCACATAGCAAAAAACTATTTACACCGTGAATTTCACGCCGAAAAACCGAATGAAAAGTGGCTTACAGATGTTTCTGAATTTAAATACTACAACGGAATAGAAGTTCATAAAGTTTATCTGAGTGCTATTTTAGATTTATATGATAGAAGGATTGTTTCCTTTAAAATCAGCGATCATAATGATAATCCATTAGTTATGGACACGTTTGATGGGGCTGTTCGTCAGGAGCCAGATGCACACCCATTAGTTCATTCTGATCGAGGCTTTCAATATACAAGCGCACAGTTTTATACTAGATTAAAAAAACATCATATGAAGCAGAGTATGTCTAGAGTTGCCCACTGTATTGACAATGGACCAATGGAAGGTTTTTGGGGAATTCTAAAACGAGAAATGTATTATAAACAGCGTTTTAATGACAGAAGCTCTTTGATTACTGCGATAGCTAATTACATAGATTACTACAACAACCAACGACTTCAAAGGAAACTGCATGTAATGACACCAATGAAATATCATGAGCAATATACAAAAGCAGCATAAAATATCGCCAGCCATAGCATGGCTGACGATAC